>JAGREZ010000575.1 GCA_020446285.1 Geminicoccaceae bacterium | reverse complement strand
ACTGCGAGCGGCTGATCAGCGAGGCGTCGTCAGCATAGGCGCGGTCGGCGAAGATCTCGCAGGCGACGGCGCAGCCGAGATCGCGTGCCGCGGCCTCCATCGGCGTGCCCGCGAGCACCATGATGACGAGATCCGGATCGATCCCGAGAGCCGCCTCGTAGAGCGCGCGCGCGGTCTCGCGATCGTTGGTGATCATGTTGGAAAGGGCACCGTGCAGCTTGAGGTGACGCACCGGCGCACCGGCCGCCCGCGCCATCGAGAGCGATGCGCCGAGCTGGTAGCGGATCATGTTGCACAGGCTTTCGCGGGGCATGGCGATCTGCCTGCGGCCGAAGCCGCGCAGATCGTCGAAACCCGGATGGCAGCCGATGCCGACCCCCCGCTCTGCGGCCATGGCCATGGTCTTCGCCATCACGTCGGGATCGCCGGCATGAAAACCGCAGGCGATGTTGGCCGAGGTGACGATATCGAGAATGGCCTCGTCATGTCCCATCACCCATGGCCCGAAGCTCTCGCCGCAATCGGCGTTGAGATCGATGGTCGTCACATTGTCCTCCTGCCCTGCCGGTTCATCGAAGATCCTCGCCAGCGGTCGCACCGCTGATGAGCTGATAGCCGAGAAGATCGGGAATGCTCGCCGGATCGCGGACCAGCGGCCGGACCCGCCGTGCGAGATCATGCCCGGCCGTTCGGCGCCTGCGGTAATCGTCGAGCGCGGCGGCGGCGTCGATGAATTCGAACCGCAGCACCGTGCCCGGAGCGGCCTGGGCGACGATCGCGAGATCGTCCGGCACCACCGAGGCGATGCGCGGATAGCCGCCGATGGTCTGGCATTCGGGCATGAGCACGAAGGGCGAGCCGTCGCCCGCGATCTGGACATCGCCGGCGGTGATGATTTCCGAAACGATGTCGAGCTGGCCGGCCACCCGGAAGGGCTCGCCGTCGAACAGCAGGCGCGCGCCCTGACGATTGCCGCGCGGATCGCGCCTGAAGGCGGTGGCGATGAAGCGCTCGCGCGTGCCGGAATCGAAGAGCCGTGTCTGCGGCCCTTCGATCAGCCGCACGGTGCCACCGGCGAACCGTGCCCCGGGCTCCAGCCGCAGGCCCGTCCGCTCCGGCCGCGGATCGCTGCCCGCATCCAGCCTGTCGCCCTCGCCAAGACGCCGGCCGATGCCGGCGAGGAGATGGGTGGAACGGCTGCCCATGACATTCGCGACATCGATGCCGCCGCCGAGCGCGAGATAGCCGAAGATGCCCGCCTGGGCGGCGCCGATGTCGAGAGTATCTCCTTCGCGCAGCCGGTGACAGGCGTTCCATTCAAGCGGTTCGCCATTGAGCGACGCGCGCATCGGCGCCCCGGTGAGCGCCACGCGCAGATCACCCCTCGCCTCGAAGAGACCGCCGACCCCTGCCATTTCCAGCACCGCATCGCCCGCTTCACAGCCGAGAAGGGCCGCCGCCTCGATCAGGGCGAGGCGGTCGACCGCACCACCCGGCGAAATCCCTTGGGCGAAAAAGCCCGTGCGCCCCCCGTCCTGAAGCGTCAGGCCGGGGCCGGCCCGGCGCAGCACCAGCGCGGACGTCATTCGATCGCCTCCGCCACCGCACCACCCGTTCCGTCGCCGTCATGCGCAAGGATCCGCTCGAACGCCGCCGCACCGATCGCCTCGAAACGGACCTCGTCGCCCGGACGAAGGCGAAAGGGCGGATCGGCATCGGCGCGAAAGCAGCGAAAGGCGGTCCGGCCGACCTGCCGCCAGCCGGTCGGCGAGGTGACGGCGAACAGCACGAACTGGCGGACGGCGACCGTCAGCGCGCCTTCGGGAACGGATCGCGTCAGTTCCGTCTGGCGCGGAATGTTCCAGTGCGGGGGAAGGATGCCGAGATAGGGCTGACCGGGCGCGAAACCGATGGTGAGCACGCGCGTGCGCGCGGCGGTGAGTTCGGCGATGGCCTGATCCGGTTCGAGCCCGGCGAGTTCCGCTGCCTGCGCCAGTTGCGGGCCGTGCGCACCCTCGAAACAGACCGGAATGCGCCACAGCCGCCGCCCGTGCGGCAGGGGAGCAGCGAGCCAGTCACGCTCCGCCAGAAGCGCCTCCAGACTTGCCCGCAGCCGGTGATGATCCATCGACATCGGATCGAAGCGCAGGAAGACCGAAGCGAGCGAGGTAGCACTTTCCTCGATACCCGGAATCCGTTCATCCTCGACGCGCGCGCGAAAGGCGATGGCGGCACGATTGGCGGCCTCGTCCAGCCTGTCCGCGAACGAAACGAGCATGCCCGAGAGCCCGAGTTGCGAAATCATCGGCACTTCCTGATGATGGGGTCTCCTTCCCGCATATCCCCTCGGCCCCTGCCCCGAGCCCTTTCCCGGGCTCATTTCCCGGGCTTGTGGCGACCGCGAAACGAGAGGCTCAGATGCCGGCGTTGAACGTATCGCAGGATTCGATGTCGCCGCTCTGCAGGCCGGTCTCGAACCACTCGACCCGCTGGTCGGAACTGCCATGGGTGAAACTGTCGGGAACGACATAGCCGCGCGACTGTTTCTGCAGCCGGTCGTCGCCGATGGCGGCGGCGGCATTCAGCCCCTCGCGGACATCGCCCTTTTCGAGAATCTGCCGTTCTTCATGCGCCCGCCGCGCCCAGACACCGGAAAAGCAGTCGGCCTGCAGCTCCAGCATGACGGAGTAGCGGTTGCCCTCGGCCTTGGAAACACGACCGCGGATATCCTGCACCTGTTTCGAGATCCCGAGCAGCGTCTGCACATGGTGGCCGACCTCGTGGGCGACGACATAGGCCTGCGCGAAATCGCCCGGCGCGCCGAAACGGCTCTTGAGATCATCGAAGAATGACAGGTCGATATAGACCTTCTGGTCGCCCGGACAATAGAAGGGGCCCGCCGCCGAGCTGGCCATGCCGCAAGCCGAGGCGACCTGCCCCTCGAACAGGACGAGCGTGGGCTCGCGATATTCGAGACCGCGCTCGCGGAACACCGGTTTCCAGACATCCTCCGTTTCGCCGAGCACCGCGGCGACGAAATCCGCGCGTCCGTCCTGCGCCGACGGCGTGCCCGCGGGTTCCTGTGTCTGCTGCACGAAACCGCCGCCACCACCGCCGCCGAGACCGAGAATGAGTCCGGGATCGATGCCGAAGAACATGGCGATCAGGGCGATGATGATGACACCGATACCGCCGCCACCGGCGACCTTGCCGACCCGCATGCCACGACCGGTACCGACGCCGAAGCCGCCACCCGAACCACGACGATCCTCGATGTTGGAGCTTCTCCTGCTACGTCCAAGCCGCACGCTACCCTCCCGCTGACTGGCTGGCCTCCCGCAGACTCGTCGGGCCGGGCGCAAGTCTACCGGCATGCACGAACCGTGACCAGACGGGATGGATACGAACATGCTCCTCGGTGCGCCCCCGCCCCGGACGACGGACAAAAAAATCCCGGGAAGCCGTGAGACTTCCCGGGCAGGCTATCCGGCGAA
>JAGREZ010000574.1 GCA_020446285.1 Geminicoccaceae bacterium | reverse complement strand
TCGTCCAGGGGCGTTCATGGCGTTCTCCGGGACCATCCGTGGTCAGGGCCTGTCGGCGAGCGGGTCGTCCTGCTGGCGTATATAGGACTGTCCCGCGGCGATGACACCGCGGCGGATCTCCCGCGTCCGGGTGAAGAGATCGAACAGCTTGTCGCCCTCGCCCCAGCGGATCGCCCGCTGCAGGGCCGCCAGATCCTCGCTGAAACGCCCGAGCATCTCCAGCACCGCCTCGCGGTTGCCGAGCAGGACATCCCGCCACATGGTCGGATCCGAGCCGGCGATACGGGTGAAATCGGTAAAGCCGCCGGCGGCGTATTTGAAGACTTCCGTCTGCGCCTGCTCCTCGAGATCGTCGACGGTGCCGACGATGGTGTAGGCGATCAGATGCGGCAGGTGCGAGGTGATCGCCAGCACCTTGTCGTGATGCTCGGGCGTCATCAGGTCCACCGACGAGCCGGTGAATTCCCACATCGCGCGGATGGTCTCGACGGCATCCGCATCGGCCGTCTCGAGCGGCGTAAGCACACAGCGACGATTGACGAAGAGCGTCTCGAACGCCGCATCCGGACCCGAATGTTCGGTGCCGGCGACGGGATGACCCGGCACGAAGCGGGCGGGGTCGGGCAGGTGCGGGGCGACATCGGCGACGATTCGCGCCTTCATCGACCCGACATCGGTGATGATCGTGCGCGGATAGAGCCCCGGCGCCATCCGTTCGGCAACCGCCCCCATGGCGAGCGGCGGTGTGCCGAGAACGACGATATCCGCCCCCTCGACCGCTTGTGCCGGATCTTCCACAGCGAAATCGCAGAGCCCGAGTTCGAGCGCCCGCTCGCGCGTTTCGGGCCTGCGCGCGCAGGCCGTGATCGTTTCGACTCCGCCACGGGCCCTGAGAGCCTTCGCCAGCGAACCGTTGATGAGGCCGATGCCGATCAGTGTTACATGTCCAAAGGATGTCATTGCAGGAATTCTCTCAGAATTTCGACCACACGCCGGTTCTCCTCCTCGAGACCGACCGAGATGCGCAGGCAATGGCCAAGGCCGTAGCCGCCGACCTCTCTTGGAATGATTCCGCGCTTCTCCAGGAACGCCGCCGCGGCCGAAGCGTCACGGCCGCTCTCGCGGGTGAACTCGACGAGGAGGAAATTGCCGACGCTGGGATGAACGGTGAGATCGAGGGCGGCGAGCTCGCGCGCGAGCCAGGCGAGCCATTCGCGATTGTGCGCGAGGCTGCGCTTCTGGTGCTCGAGATCCTCCATGGCCGCAATGGCGGCCGCCTGTGACGGATGACCGACATTGAACGGGCCGCGTGTGCGGTTGAGCACGTCGATCGCCGAACGGCTGCCGGCGGCCCAGCCGACCCGAAGCGCTGCCAGCCCGTGAAGCTTGGAAAAGGTGCGGGTCATGACGACATTCTCATGTTCGAGCGCCAGTGCCAGACCGCTGTCGTAATCCTCCGCTTCGACGAATTCGGCATAGGCCGCGTCGATCACGAGCAGGACGTCCTCCGGCAGGCCCGCATGCAGCCGCCGCAGTTCCTCGCCGCTGAGATAGCTGCCGGTCGGATTGTTGGGATTGGCGACATAGACGATGCGCGTGCGGCTGGTGACATGTGCGAGAAGCGCATCGACATCCGCCCTGAGCCGTTTTTCCGGTGCCGCGACCGGCGTCGCACCGGCGGCGAGGGCGGACAGCCGGTACATGAGGAAACCGTGCGCCGAATAGAGCACCTCGTCGCCACCGGCGGCATAGGCGCGGGTGAGGAGCCCGATCAGCTCGTCCGATCCGGCGCCGCAGACGATCCGCTCCGGACCGATATTGTAGCGGCGACCGATGGCCTGACGCAGCGCCGTGCTGCCGCCATCGGGGTATCGGTGCAGTTCCGTCGCCGCCGCGCGATAGGCCTCGACCGCCTTCGGACTGGCACCAAGGGCGTTCTCGTTGGCCGAGAGCTTGGCGGCACGCCCGCTCTCGCCCTCGCCGGACTTGCCGCCGACATAGGGGCTGATTTCGAGGATGCCGGAGTTCGGGCGTGGCGCGGACATGGGGTTCGCTTTCTTCAGGTGAGGCGCATGGGGGCGAGGGGACCGGCACCGTTCAGGGGCCGGCGGTTCTCACCGGGCGTGGATAGCCGCCGAGGGCGAGCACTTGCAAGAGGCCCGCGCGCACCGAGGCCAGCGCTTCCCCCGCCCGATGCCGCGCCTCGCCGGCAGGGGCGGCGATCTCGTACAGGTGATCGCTCGCACCCCCGCCGCCGCGATGCCGGCTGGAGAGCCAGCGTGCCTCGAGTCCGGCCGCATCGAGAAGTTCGCGCAAGGTTCCCCTGCTGATATCGCCGCCGGCCTCGATGGCGACGAGCGCCATGTCGTCGCCGCTTTCGGCCGGTATCTGCGGACCGACGACCAGCGCCTCCTCGTCGAGAGGGGCGCCGACGAAGGGCAGGCGACCGATCACGCCATACGGACCGTCGGCGAACGCAGCTGCGAGCTCGATGCACCAGAGGCGTTCCTCTGCCGGCATGGGCAGGACCGCGAGGGCGGCGTCGCCCTGATCGAGGAGCCGCAGCGCATGGTGCGGCGAATCGGCGGTCAGGATGGTCGTGCGCACCCCGAAATGGTCGCGGGCGAGTGTCGCCGTGTCGCAGGGATCCCCCGGTCCGCCGGCAAGGATTGCGATCGGCAGGAATTCCGCCGGCCGAAGCTGACAGGCGATGATCTCGTGCCAGATGCGCGCCGCTGCCACCGGCGGCAGGGCGCCATCGATCGTTCGGAGCACGGCGCGCAGCCGCCGCGCCTCGTCTGCCGGATGATACCGGGGACCGGCCGGACCCGTGGCCGCCGGCCGGTGCAGTGAGGCCATGCGGCGCAGCAATGCGGCAAGCTCCGCATCGAGCCCGTCGGCCTCCCCGTTCGAGGTCGATGTCCCATCGATCACAGTCTCTCGCCCCGCAGCTTCGCCAAGGAGATGAAACCCTCTGTCGTGCAGAGCCTTAGAACAAATGGCGTCAATCAGTACAAGCGCAACGTGACGCCCCTTGCTTGACTTCCGCCATGGACCGTCCGAAATAGCGCTTCGTGGTGATTTGAGCCGACCGGCTTGCGGCCACGTTAAACAAACCGCTAAAAGGTCGCGTTCCCTCCAGTGGACGGCCCGGTGCGGTTGACGGAACCGCGAGCGGTCGCAAGGCGGACCCGGTGAACGGGTCGCAGCTCGCAAGGCGGACCCGGTGAACGGGTCGCAGCCCTGGAAGGGAAGGACATGCCCATCAAGATTCCGAACGATCTGCCCGCCGCCGCCAAGCTCGCGGAGGAGGGTGTGCGGCTGATCGGCGAGAACGAGGCGCTCAGGCAGGATATCCGCCCGATGCAGGTCGCCCTTCTCAACCTCATGCCGGAAAAGCCGAAGACGGAAACCCAGCTCGCCCGCCTTCTCGGCGCCACGCCGCTGCAGGTCGAGCTGACGCTGCTCACCACCTCCACCTACAGCCCCGGCAATGTCCCGCAATCGCACCTTCAGGCGTTTTACAAGACATGGGACGATGTCAAATCGAGGACATTCGACGGGCTGATCGTCACCGGCGCGCCGGTGGAG
>JAGREZ010000573.1 GCA_020446285.1 Geminicoccaceae bacterium | reverse complement strand
CTGGGCGGCGGCGCGGCTGGACGATAGCCTCAACCTGCTGCCGGCGCGCCTTTCGGCGATCCTCATCGCCGGACCGTCCATCGGTGCGATGCGCGTCGCCCTGCGCGATGCGCACATGCACAGGAGCCCCAATGCCGGCTGGCCCGAGGCGGCCATGGCGGCACGGCTCGATCTCGCACTCGCCGGTCCGCGCCAGTATGCGGGAAAGCGTTCGGATGATCCCTTCGTGTTCGGGGAGGGACGGCGGAACGGGACCGCCGACGATATCCGCCGTTGCTGCCGGATCCTGCGCGAGGCGTTCGTCTGGCTGCTGATCGCCGCCGTCATCGTCGATCTTGTGCGATTCTGAGAATTTCCTCGATATCGAGATGCACCTCCAGATGGCCGGCAAGCTCGTCCAGTGTGCGTTCGATGACCTGATCGAACGGCAGCAGCGTGGCTGTCGTCAGTCCGGGCCGGAGGTGGTCGAGAAAGTGGCGGCGGAACCTGTCGTCGGTGAACATGCCGTGCAGATAGGTGCCCGTCACCCGTCCGTCGCCGGACACGGCACCGTCGCCGCGACCGTCGATTTCCAGGAACGGTCGCGCGCAATCCGGTCCCGTGCTGCGCCCGAGATGGATCTCGTATCCCTCGACCGGCAGTCCCGAGGCGACATGCCGGCCGCGCGAGCGGCGGACCGTCTTGTCGGCGACGAGGATTGTCTCGATATCGAGCAGGCCCAGCCCCTCGACCTCTCCGGTTGGACCTTCGATCCCGTCCGGATCGCGGATGGTGCGTCCGAGCATCTGGAAGCCGCCGCAGAGCCCGAGCACATGACCACCGCGCCGGCAATGGGCGAGGAGGTCGATATCCCAGCCCTGTCGGCGGAAATCGGCGAGATCAGCAATGGTCGACTTGGAGCCGGCGATCAGGACGAGATCGGCATCGCCGGGTAACGGCTCGCCCGGACGGATGATGGCGAGATCGACATCCGGTTCGAGACGCAGCGGATCGAGATCGTCGAAATTGGCGATGCGGTTCAGTCGCGGCACCGCGATCGAGAGCGGGGCGCCCTCCCTGCGCGCGGAGGCGAGCCCGAGCGCATCCTCCGCCGGCAGCCGGTGGGCGTTGTCGAACCATGGAAGAATGCCGAGGGCCCGCCAGCCGGTCCGTTCCGTGATGATGGCATTCGCCGGTTCGAACAGCAGGGCATCGCCACGGAACTTGTTGATGAGGAACCCTTTGATCCTTGACCTGTCGGCGGTCCCGAGCAATGCCGCGGTGCCGACAAGGGTCGCGATCACTCCGCCGCGATCGATGTCGCCGGCAAGGAGCACGGGGAGGTCCGCGGCTTCGGCAAAGCCCATGTTGGCGATATCGCCGGCGCGGAGATTGACCTCCGCCGGACTGCCCGCGCCCTCGACGACCAGAAGATCGGCCTCGGCTTCGAGGCGGTGGAAACTGTCGAGCACGGCTTCGAGCAGTTCCGGTCTGGCGCGGGCGAATTCGGCGGCGCGAAGCCTGCCCCGACGCCGGCCCTGGACGATCACCTGACTGCCGCTGTCACTCTCGGGCTTGAGCAGGACGGGGTTCATGTGCACCGAGGCCGGCACCCGCGCGGCGCGCGCCTGCAGCGCCTGTGCGCGGCCGAGTTCGCCCGGCTCGTCATCCTCGCTCACCGCCGCATTGTTCGACATGTTCTGCGGTTTGAAAGGCCGCACCGTGTGACCGCGGGCCGTTAGCGCCCGCGCCAGCCCGGCGACGATCAGCGATTTGCCGACGTCGGACCCAGTGCCCTGAAACATCAGCGCCCGCGTGGACATCGCGGACTTCCCTCCCCCTTGCGGGGCGGGTGGACAATCGCCGGAGGCGGTTGGACGGGTGG
>JAGREZ010000091.1:3652-16862 GCA_020446285.1 Geminicoccaceae bacterium | reverse complement strand
TCGGCTGCGAGCTGCCGCTTTCGGCGATGCTGCTCTTCGACAGGCAAAGCGGGCTTCGCATCGAGGAGCCGGGGTTTGCTGCGGGATGAACGGCCTTGCGCTCGACGGACCGTTCGGCCGTGTGACGCTGAAATGGCACAAATGCCGCGATGTTGCCGACCGGCCGGCGCATTGCCGCCATAGCCTCGCGCTTGGCCTGTCACGGGGCGCCATGCTCGAAGTCGACCTGCAGACGACCGCCGACGGCCACTGGGTCTGCCTGCATGACGACACGCACGATGCCGAGACCAGCGGCGAGGGGGTCGTCGGACTGACGCCGCGCGCCGGTATCGAACGACTGTTCCAGCGGGCGAACGATGGCACGCTGCTCGGTGATCGCGTGCTCTTCCTCGACGAACTCGTGGCGATCGTGTCGGAATTCCCGCGCGGTCGCGTGCAGCTCGACATCAAGGCGGGCGGAACAGCGCTGACCGCCGAGGCGCGGGAACATTTCGCGCGTAGCGTCGCACCCCATGCGGCCCGCTTCGAGATCGGCGGGCATGATGCCGCACTCGTCCGCTGCCTCGCCGGCCTCGCACCGGGCATCCGCCCCGGCTTCGATCCGTGCGACCGCTTCACCGGCGCGAACATCGACCGCTGGCGCGAATTCATCGAAACGGTGCCGGCGGACGAGGCGCGGATGCTCTATCTTCACCACGACGCGGTGACGCGCGCGGCCGATGCCGGCATCGATCTCATCGCCCATGCCCGTTCGCGCGGGCAGGTGGTGGATTGCTGGACCATCGACCCCGCCAACGGCGATACGGCGGCCATTCTCGCGCGGATGGTGAGCCTTGGCGCCGGCCGGATCACCACCAACGACCCGATTGCACTGGAGGCCCTTTGGCACGCGATTCCGTCAAGCGAACGACCGGCCGGCTGAACGCCCCTTCCGCGGACTGGCGCGAACGGGCGCTTGCCGGCGGCAGCCATGATGCGTGGTTCGCCGATGCGCCCTGCCTGCACGAAATCCGCGTCGACGGGCCGTTCGAGGCCGGCCGGAAACCGCACCGGGTGCTGGCCTGGAACGCCGAACGGCTGAAACATCCCGATCCGTCCATCGATCTGCTGGCACCGCTCGCGGCCGATGTGCTGCTCGTCACCGAGGTCGATGTCGGCATGGCCCGCTCGGGCAATCGCGATACCATCGCCGAACTCGCACAAGCACTCGGCATGGGGCATGCGTTCGGCGTCGAATTCATCGAGCTCGGGCTCGGCGATGCGCGCGAGCGCGAATGGCATGCGGGCGAGAGCAACCGCCACGGCCTGCACGGTGCCGGCATTCTCTCCCGTTGCCCGCTCGAGGACGTGACCCTGCTGCGGCTCGATCATGACGGCAGCTGGTATGCCGGCGAACGCAATGGCGAGCGGCGTATCGGCGGGCGGATGGCCGTTATCGCGCGCATCGGCGGCATCGTCATGGCTTCGGTCCATCTCGAGAGCCACAGCGACCCGGCCCACAGGGCGCAACAGATGCGCCTCGTCTTCGAGGCTGTCGACGAGCTTTCCGGCGGCGGTCCGGCCATTGTCGGCGGCGATCTGAATAGCAAGAGCGCCGCCCGTGACGACTGGCTCGACGACGATATCCGCGAGCGCCTTCTGGCCGAAGATCCGTCACGCCGGATGAATCCGCTCCTGCATGAGCCGATGTTCGAGGCGGCGGCATCCTTCGGCTACGATATCGGGCACTGCAATGACGGTGCTGCGAGCGAACGCCTGCGGCCGGGCGATCCGCTGCGGGAACTCGGGCGGATCGACTGGTTCATGACCCGTGGCGTCGATGTCGGGCAGGCCCGGACCATCCCGGCGGTCGATGCGGCAGGCATTGCCGTGTCCGATCACGAAATCCTCTCCATCACCCTTCGCACGGACTGAAACCATGCGCTTTCTCTCCTACAATATCCAGTATGGTCTCGGCAGCGACGGCCGCTACGATCTCGAACGGATCGCCGGCGAGATCGAAGGGGCCGATGTCATCGCCCTGCAGGAGGTCGACCGTTTCTGGCAGCGTTCCGGCAATGTCGACTCTCCGCGCGTGCTGGCCGCGTTGCTGAAGGGCTATTACTGGGTCTATGGTGCCAATCTCGACATGCACGCCGCCACGCCCGAGGATCCGGGCCGCCGCCGCCAGTTCGGCACCATGTTGCTGTCGAGGACGCCGATCCTCTCCTCGCGCAATTTCATGCTGCCCAAATGGGGCACGCTCAGCCAGCATTCGATCCAGCAGGGAATGCTCGAAGGTGTCGTCGAGACCGGATCGGGGGCCGTTCGCGTCTGTTCGGTTCATCTGAGCCATCTGTGCCCGGAAACGCGCCTGCCGCAGATCGCCCGCATCAAGGAGATCCTCGCCGCCGCGCATGGCGAGGGCGGGGCCTGGTGCGGCGGGCATCCCGATCCGTCCGCCGGCTGGACCGAGGGCGACATGCCGCCGATGCCGCGCGAGGTGATCGTCATGGGCGATCTCAATCTCACGCCGGCGAGTGTCGAATACTCGGCCCTCATCGGTCCGTGGACGGAGAAATACGGACGGATCGCCCATCGCGACGGGCTGGTGGACAGCTGGACCGCCGCCGGCCATGACGAACGCGAGGGCATCACGCATCCCAATGGCAGCCGCATCGACTATATCCTCGTCGGTGCGATGCTGGCGGGGCGGGTGCGTGCGGCGGGCGTCATGAGCGATGCGACGGGCTCCGACCACTGGCCGGTCTGGGCCGAGATCGACGTCTGAGCGGGCGGGTGTGCCCTCTTCCCCCAAACACGGAAGACTGCTAGCCGGAAGGTTGGCATAGCTGAAGGGAAGGAAGGCACGATGACGGCTCACGATACGCGCGGCGAGGCTTCGGGCGACGGGCCCGCATCGCATACGCTTGAACTCGATGGCGATCATGCCGGGACCAGCATTCACTGGCTGGAACGGGGACCGGCGGACGCCGATCAGGTTATCGTCTGCGTTCACGGTCTGACCCGCAACGCCCACGATTTCGATATCCTCGCGGCCTCGCTCGCACGATCCGGTGCGCGCGTTCTGTCGATCGATGTTGTCGGCCGGGGCGGCAGTTCGTGGCTCGAGGATCCGCAAGGATACGCCGTTCCCGTCTATACCGCCCAGCTCATCGCGTTCCTGCGCAAGCTCGGATTGTCCTCGGTCGACTGGATCGGTACGTCGATGGGCGGGCTCATCGGCATGGGCGTGGCCGTCACCGATCCCGCGATCATCGGCCGCCTCGTCCTCAACGATATCGGGCCGTTCGTGCCGAAGCGCGCGCTCGCCGAGATCCGCACCTATCTGGGGCTGGAACTGACATTCGGGGATCTGGACGAACTCGAGGCGCATCTGCGCTTCATTCACGCATCCTTCGGCCAGCTCACCGACGAACAGTGGCGTCACATGGCGGTCCACAGCAGCCGCGAGGTCGAGGGCGGCTGGAAACTCAACTACGACCCTGCCATTCGTGAAGCCTATGACGAGGTCGGCGAGGCGGATATCGAGATCTGGGAGCTCTTCGAAGCGATCACCTGTCCGGTCTTCCTGATCTACGGACGCGACAGCCGGCTTCTCGACGCGGCCACGGTCGAACGCATGAAGACAACCGGACCGGGGGCGCAAACCGCAGGTTTCGCCGGTGTCGGCCATGCGCCCGCACTCATGTCCGATGACCAGATCGCAACGATCAGCGGGTGGCTCGGGGCGCCTCTTTCCGGGGATTGATCGTCCACAGAAAAAGAAACTCCCCTCGACACCCACACACTTTTCGCGCGGTGTCTCCGGGCCGGAGACACCGCCATTGCCCTGCTACCCGGTATACCACCAGCGCGAGGGGCCGCGCGCGCCGTCGAGTTCCCAGCTCGCCGCGACCTGTTCGCCGTGCGCGACGTTGGAACGGCGGGCATAGACGAAATTGTTGAACATCGGGATGACCGTGCCGCCATCCTCGCGGGCGATCACGCACATCTCCCGGTACATCTCGGCGCGCAGCGTGTCGTCGAGCTCGGACTTGGCCTGCAGCAAGAGCTCGTTGAACCGCTCGTTCTGCCAGTAGCTNNNGTTCCAGTCGGCATCGTCCTTGTAGCCGAGGGTGAACATCACGTCCGGCGTCGGACGTGCACCCCAGGAGACGAGGCAAAAGGGCTTCTTCAGCCACACATCGCTATAGTAGCCATCGTTCGGCTCGCGCACGACATTGATGTCGATGCCGGCGGCCTTGGCCTGCTCCTGATAGAGAACACAGGCATCGACCGCACCCGAGAATACCGATTCGGCGACGCTCAGATCGATCTTCAGACCCTCGGCACCGGCCTTTTTCAGCAGTGATTTCGCATGGTCGGGATCGTAGGTGGTCTGCTCGATATCGTCGGGCCAGTAGGGCTGCGCCGGCGACAGATGGAAATCATTGCCGATGGTGGCGGCACCATAGGCGATCTTCTCGATCATCTCCTCGCGATCGATCGCATATTTGAGCGCATTGCGGACATCGACATTGTCGAAGGGGGCGGTGTTGCAATGCATCGGAATGGTGATCGCGGCGGCGCTGGGAACGTTGTCGATCTCGATGTTGGGGTCGCGCTGCAGGAGGCGCAGGGTCTTGAGATCGACGAGCGAGATGGCGTCGACCTCACCCGTGACGAGGGCCGACTGACGGGCATTGGCATCATTGAGAACGAGCATTTCGAGCGTGTCGAACCAGGCCCCCTCGAGATGCCAGCCATCGTGCCGGCTGAGATTCCAGCGCACGCCGAACTCGCCGCCGTCGATCCTGTAGGGGCCGCAACCGTCGCCCGTCTGCCAGTTGATGGTGCCATCCTCGTTCGCCGGACAGATGGCGAGATGGTAGTCGGTCATCAGCCACGGCAGGTCGGCATTGCCGGATTCGAGGGTGATGGTGACGGTGTGGTCGCCATCCTTCTTGATGTCGGTCACAGATTCGAGAAGGGCCTTGGCCGCCGAGGTGGTGTCATCTCCGCGGTGATGGTTCAGCGAGGCGATGACATCGTCCGCGACCACCGGCTTGCCGCTGTGGAAGACCGCATCCGGGTTGAGCTCGAACGTCCATTGCGAGGCGTCCTCATTGGCCTGCCATCCGGTCGCGAGATCCGGGCCGAGCGCGCCGCCGGGCTCGATCAGGGTGAGAAAGCTCCTGAACTGGTGCACGAGATAGATGTTCTGGCGCGTGACATAACTGGCGGGGTCGTGGGTGTCGGAGCTGTTGCCGTCATGGATGCCGAAACGGAAATGACCGCCGCGCGAGGGTGTGGCATGGGCGGCGCGTGTCCAAAGGCCGGTCGCGGTCGAAACGGCGATACCGGCGGCGGACGCATGGCCCATGAATTGCCGGCGGGACAGCCTTCCGGTTTTCGCCTCTTGCGCCATGCGCTCGATCAGACGTCTGCTTTCGCTCATCGCGTCGTCTCCTGTCCGTTTGCTCTTGCGGTTCTCGGGAAATGACACCCGCCGGCGCGTACTGGGCCGGCAAGGCGTGTCGGGACACGGTTCGATTTCAGTGAACCGTGCGGTAGAAACCGGATCTCCGGAATTGCCTGCAGGGAATGAATGAACCCGTGGCGGGATCGGCGAATGTCATGCACCGGATGTGGCGGGAGAGCTCCCGCGCGAACGGTGCCTGATGTCTCGATTGCAGAATCATGACCCGATCCTAGGGGATATGACCGTTTCAGGCAAATCGGCGCGCGAAAGCTGCCCTGTGGAGCTGCCCTGCGGAGGCGTCATGTGGAGCTGTCGCTTGAAACCGTTCGAACGGACGCATAGGACTCGTTACAAGTGAGAGCGGGCGGCCCGGGTCGCTCCGGCGGATCGTGCGGGAGACAATGGCTTGAGCGTGGACAGTTCGACAGTCATCGAGGTCGGGGATCTCTCATTGACCTTCGAGGCCGCAGACGGGCCGGTCCATGCACTCTCCCATATCGATCTTCGTGTGCAAAAGGGCGATTTCGTCTCGCTGATCGGCCCGTCGGGCTGCGGCAAGACCACGCTCCTGCGCGTGATCGCCGATCTCGAACGGCCGTCCTCGGGGCAAATCTCGATCAACGGCGTCTCGCCCGAAGCGGCCCGGCTGGCGCGTGCCTATGGTTATGTGTTTCAGGCGGCGGCCCTCTTCCCCTGGCGCAACATCGCCCGCAATGTCGCCCTGCCGCTGGAGATCATGGGGATCGACCGCAAGGAGAGGAACGAGCGTGTCCGCCGCAATCTGGGACTCGTCAATCTCGCCGGCTTCGAGAAGAAATTTCCATGGCAGCTTTCCGGCGGGATGCAGCAACGCGCGTCGATCGCCCGCGCGCTCGCGGTCGAGCCCGATCTGCTGCTCATGGACGAGCCCTTCGGCGCGCTGGACGAGATCGTCCGCGACCATCTGAACGAGCAGCTGCTGGCGCTGTGGGCGAAGACCGGCAAGACCGTGGTGTTCGTCACCCATTCCATCCCCGAGGCCGTCTTCCTTTCGACCCACATCGTCGTCATGTCGCCGCGACCGGGACGCATCCATGATGTCGTGGTGAGCGATCTTCCGCGCGAGCGCACCCTCGACGTGCGCGAGACGCCGGAATTCCTCGCGCTTGCGCATCGCGTGCGCGAGGGGCTGCGCGCCGGACACAGCTATGATGACTAGGATCTGGCCCGTTGCCTTCGTGCTGCTGTGCATCTTCGCGATCTGGTATGCGGCCGCCTTCTTCCTCAACCGGCCGTTCCAGATCGACACCTACGGTCGCGCCGACCGCACCGACTGGACACATGCGGAACTCCTCGCCGACACCATGCGCCAGGAACGCCCGGTGCTCCCCGCACCGCATCAGGTGGCCGTCGAAATCTGGCAGACGACGATCGAGAAGAAGATCACCTCCAAGCGCAGCCTCGTCTACCACGCCTCGATCACCCTTTCCTCGACGCTGCTCGGCTTTCTGATCGGCACCACCCTCGGCATTCTGCTTGCCGTCGCCATCGTCCACAATCGCAGCCTCGATGCGAGCCTGATGCCATGGATCATCGCCTCGCAGACCATTCCCATTCTCGCCATCGCACCGATGATCATCGTCGTGCTCAACGCCATCGGCATTCAGGGATTGCTGCCCAAGGCGTTCATTTCCACCTATCTGAGCTTCTTCCCCGTGGTGGTCGGCATGGTGAAGGGGCTGCGCACGCCCGAAGTGATCCATCTCGATCTCATGCGGACATGGAATGCCTCGCCCTGGCAGGTCTTCTGGAACCTGCGCTGGCCATCCTCCATTCCCTTCCTCTTCACCAGCATGAAGATCGCCATCGCCATCGCACTCGTGGGTGCGATCGTCGGTGAACTGCCCACGGGTGCCGTCGCCGGGCTGGGCGCAAGGCTGCTCGCCGGCTCCTATTACGGCCAGACCATCCAGATCTGGTCGGCACTGGTCGCGGCCTCGCTGCTGGCGGCCGTGCTGGTGGCGCTGGTCGGGCTTGCTGACCGGATCGTGCTCCGGCGGATGGGATTGCAGCGATGAGCCGGATCGCCGCCATCCTCGCCGGGCTTCTGGCGCTGCCCGGCTTTCTCGATGCCGGTGCCATCCTGCCCGCCTTCCTGCTGCTCGTCGCCGCGATCATCGTCTTCCGCGCCCGTCTCGCAGCTCGGGTCCAGATTGCGGCGCTGGCGGTCGCACCGCATGTGGCCGGCTGGATGCTGGTGAGCGATCCACCGCACGGTCTCGCCTTTTTCGGGCTTGCCGTCTCGTCCTGGCTCCTTGCCTGGCTGCTGGTCGACCGCCTGTCCCGACTGGCGCCATCCTCGATCTGGTTGCGGCGAGGTCTTTTCATCCTCATTCCGGCTCTCTTCGGCGTCTGGCTGCTGTTGCTCTGGGAGCTGCTCTGCATCGGCCTCGACATCCCGAAGGTGCTGCTGCCGCCGCCGAGTGCTATCGCCGCCCGCTTCGCCACCTCGATCCCGACACTCTGGGCCGATTTCCGCCAGACCTTTCTCAAGGCCGTGCTCATCGGCTACGGGCTCGGCTGTGCTTCGGGGTTCATCGTCGCCATTCTCATCGACCGTTCGCCGTTCCTGCAACGCGGCCTGCTGCCGGTCGGCAATCTCGTCAGCGCGCTGCCCATCGTCGGCGTGGCACCGATCATGGTCATGTGGTTCGGCTTCGACTGGCCGTCGAAGGCGGCGGTGGTCGTCGTCATGACCTTCTTCCCCATGCTCGTGAACACGGTCGCGGGGCTTGCGGCGGCGGGGCGGATGGAACGCGACCTGATGATGACCTGGGCCGCCGATTACTGGCAGACGCTTGGTTCCCTGCGCCTGCCCGCCGCCCTGCCGTTCATCTTCAACGCGCTCAAGATCAACTCCACGCTGGCCCTGATCGGTGCCATCGTCGCCGAATTCTTCGGCACCCCCATCGTCGGCATGGGTTTTCGCATCTCCACCGAGGTGGGCCGCATGAATGTCGACATGGTCTGGGCCGAGATCGCCGTTGCCGCCGTCGCCGGCTCGCTCTTCTACGCCCTCGTCGCGGCCATTGAACGCATGCTGACATTCTGGCATCCATCCTTCAGGGTCCAGGAATGAAGGGAACGTCATGAAGATCCGTCTCGCGGCCATTCTTGCAGCCACCGCTTCCGGTCTGGGCGGACATGCCGCCCTTGCCGCCGATGCGGTCAACCTGCAGCTCAAATGGGTCACCCAGGCCCAGTTCGCCGGCTATTATGTCGCTGCCGAACAGGGTTTCTACGAGGAGGAGGGGCTCGACGTCACCATCAAGCCGGGCGGTCCCGACATCGCCCCGCCGCAGGTGATCGCCGGTGGCGGCGCGGATGTGATCGTCGACTGGATGCCGTCGGCTCTCGCCAGCCGCGAGAAGGGTGTACCGCTCGTCAACATCGCCCAGCCGTTCAAGCGTTCGGGCATGATGCTCACCTGCCTGAAGGAAACCGGCATCACCGGACCGGAGGATTTCAGGGGCCGCACGCTGGGTGTGTGGTTCTTCGGCAATGAATATCCGTTCCTCTCCTGGATGAGCCAGCTCGGCATTCCGACAGAGGGCGGCGAGGATGGCGTGACCGTGCTCAAGCAGGGCTTCAATGTCGATCCGCTCCTGCAGAAGCAGGCCGACTGCATCTCGACCATGACCTACAACGAATACTGGCAGGTGATCGATGCCGGCATCACCGCCGATGATCTCGTCGTCTTCCAGTATGAGGATCAGGGCGTGTCGACGATGGAAGACGGCCTCTATGTCCTCGAGGAGCGGCTCGAGGATCCGGCCTTCGTCGATGTCATGGCGCGTTTCGTCCGTGCGTCGATGAAGGGCTGGGAGTGGGCGCGCGGGAATTCCGACGAGGCCGCCGACATCGTGCTCGAGAACGACGCCACCGGCGCCCAGACGGAAAAGCACCAGCGGCGCATGATGGGCGAGATCAACAAGCTCACCGAGGGCACCGACGGCACGCTCGATCCGGCCGACTATGAACGCACGGTGCAGACCCTGCTTTCCGGCGGCTCCGATCCGGTCATCAGCAAGGAGCCGGAAGGCGCCTGGACACATGTCGTGACCGACGCGGCATTCCGGTAGGTTTTTCTACCGCGGCCGTTCGTTGACGGGGCGGAACATCAGGTGAGGCGAGGGGTCTGGGCTCCTCGCCTTTTCCTTGTGTTCCTTCCTTGTGCTCCGGGCCGGTTTCAGCCGGTCTCCGCGCCCTGCTTTCCCGCGAGAATGCGCGCATGGGCGTCGCGTCGCGCCTGCTCGATCGAGGAAGCATGAAAGACCAGCGGCGTATCGATCCCGTGGCGCTGGAGATAGTCGCGGATCTCGCGCGAGGTCGCGACGATATAGACCAGCGTGTGGCGCGTCGCCTCCTTGCTGGCGAGGCCCTCCAGCATGTTCGCCGCGGTGGCGTCGAGGAAGGGCACCGCCGACAGATCGACGATCAGCGCCTTGTGGCTGTCGGAGATCCGGTCCAGCACCGAGCCGATGGTGGCCGCCGCGCCGAAGAAGAAGACGCCAGCGATGCGGAAGACGATGATGTCCGGATCGCTCGAAGCACTCTCGTCATAGGGCGTGCGGTCGCCGCGATCATCGTCGGCGCGATCCGCCTCGACGAAGCCGTGATGGGTCTCGACCGCCGCCGCCTTCGACATGCGATGGATGAACAGCACCGAGCCGAGCGCGAAGCCGACGATGATGGCTTCGGTCAGGTCGCGGAACACGGTGAGAAGGAAGGTCGCGAGCAGGACGGCGGCATCGCCGGTCGAGGCCCTGAGCAACAGCACGAAGGCGTGCTTCTCGATCATGTTCCACGAAACGACGGCGAGCACGCCGGCGAGTGCGGCAAGGGGAATATGCGCGGCGAGTGGTGCCGCCAGCATCATGAAGCCCAGAAGAAAGAGCGAGTGCAGCATGCCCGCTGCCGGCCCGCGCGCACCGGCGCGGACATTGGTCGCGGTGCGCGCGATGGTGCCGGTGACGCAGATGCCGCTGAACAGGCTCGAGGCGACATTGGCCACGCCCTGCGCCACCAGTTCGCAGTTGGAGCGGTGCCGGCGCCCGCTCATGCCGTCGGCGACGACGGCGGAAAGCAGGGATTCGATGGAGCCCAGCAGCGCGAAGGAAAGCGCACTCGGCAGCACCTCGACGATTTTCGCCATGCTGATGGCCGGCAGGGCGGGCATGGGCAATCCCGAGGGAATACCGCCGAACTTCGAGCCGATGGTGGCGATCGGCAGGTCGAACAGGGCGGTTGCGAGTGCGGTGACGGCGACCGCGATGAGCATCCCGGGCCAGCCGGGCCGGAACCGCTTGAGCCCGGTGATGATGAGGATCGAGGCGAGTGCCAGAACCGTGGCGGTGGGCGTGATCGTGTCGCGCGCGGCCCAGAGCACGGGGATCTTCTCGATGATCTCGCCCGGTTCGCCGCCCGTCAGTTCGAGCCCGAACAGTTCCTTGATCTGGCTCGTGAAGATGATGACGGCGATGCCGGCGGTAAAGCCGATCGTGACCGGATAGGGGATGAGCTTGATGTAGCTGCCGAGCCTGAAAAGACCGGCGGCCGCGAGCATCAGCCCGGAAAGGAAGGTCGCGAGCAGGAGACCGTCCATGCCATGCGCCTGCACCGTCGCGGCGACCAGCACGATGAAGGCACCCGCCGGCCCGCCGATCTGGAAGCGGCTGCCGCCGAGCAGCGAGACGAAGAACCCGCCGACGATGGCGGTATAGAGCCCCTGCGCCGGCGACGCACCGGAAGCGATCGCGATCGCCATGGATAGCGGCAGGGCGACGATGGCGACGGTCAGTCCGGCGATCACGTCGGCATGCAATGCCGCGGGACCGTAGCCCTCGCGCAGCACGGTGATGATCTTCGGTGTGAAGAGTTCGGCGAAGGTGGGCCCGCCGATGCCCCGTTCGGCGCTCAACCCAGCACGGAGAAGCTGCTGTCGGGATTGATCCTGCGACGCCGGGAGACGTTCGCAAGGTCGAGCGTATGGTCGATATGGGTGAGGCGGAAGGTCATCGGCTCCGCGTCATGATCGTTGCCGCCCTCGCAATAATCGACCAGCGCCGTCATCATCCTGCCGACGACGGGCGCGTTCTTGAACTGGTTGCCGCTGGTGCCGATGGCCATGTAGAAGCCGTCGAGCGAGGAACGGTCATAGATCGGTCCCCAATCCTCGGTGACATCATAGAGATCGACCACGCCCCGCGGCCGGTTCGGCACCTCGATGCCGGGCACGCGCTGGGCGTAGCGGAACGCCTGGGTGATGCCCTGCGGGCCGATGGTGCGGTCGAAATCGTCCGGATCGACCTCCTCCTGAACGTCGCAGGGCGGGTCCTCGCTGCCGACGAGAATGTTGTTGCCCGTCTCCGGACGGCAATAGACGGCGATATCGCTGTCGGAAACGACGGTTCCCCGGTGCTGGAAATCGAAACCGCCGGGCGAGGCCAGATGCACCACTTCCTGCCGCAGCGGGCGGGTGGAAATGGCCATGTCGCCGGTCACGCCGCCCATCGCGTTGATCTTCGCCGAATGCGGACCGGCGACATTGATGACGATTGGTGCCGTGATCCGGCTGCCATCGGCGAGGCGCACACCGCCGACGCGGCCATCTTCGCGCAGGATTTCCGCGACCTCGGCATTGAAGCGGAACGCGGCACCATGCGCCTCGGCGGCACGCTGGAGATTGTGGGTGGCAAGCTGCGGATCGCTGACATAGCCGCCCTGCGGAAAGAAGACCGCGCCGTCGATGGTGCTGCCATTGGACTTGCCGAAATCGTCATCCTCCATCCGTTTCGCCGGAGCGAAACCGGCGAGATCGTATGGCGGCAGCGTCTCGCGGATCCGCTCTGCATCCCATTCCTCGAAGGGAATGCCGAGCTCGCTCATGATCGCCATGCTCCTGCGGCAATGGCCGTTCTGTTCCGTCTTCATCACCAGCGTGCCGCAATCGTGGAAGACGGCATGGCCGCGTTCGTCCTCCGCGCCGAGATAACCGGCCCAGTCCTTCCAGTGGAAATAACTGTCACAGGCGAGCGCGGTGGCATCGACGGTGGAATAATAGACGCGGATGATCGCGCAGGAATGGCTGGTCGAGCCGTAGCCCGCGGCGGGCAGGCGGTCGATGTTCAGGGTGCGCCGTCCGCCCCTGGCCATCTCGAAGGCGATGGCGGCGCCGATGATCCCGGCACCGATGATGATAGCGTCGAAGTTCTGCTGCATGTCCACATCCACTCCCCGGCTCGCGCCCGCACTTATCATCCCGTCCGGGTTCCGCCAAGCATGGCCGCCATCACTGTCATGGAAAAACACCCGATCGCATCGGACGCTACGCGGCGCCCGGAGCGATCGTCACGCGGTGTGATCTTCCCCGGTCTGGCGCGCCTGCCAGGCGGCGAAGGTCTCGCGTTCGAGCTTGAACGTGTCGGTGGTGGTGCAATAGCCGCCACCGGTCAGGCGGCCGACCGGGCGGTAGCGCTGATGGTCGATGTACAGGCGTTCGGCGTCGACGAGGCTGTCACGGATATGGACCGCGAGAATCTCGCCGATGACGAGGCGGCGGGCGGGGCCGAGCATCATGGTGGAGTGGTTGCGGCATTCGAGTGCGGCCGGCGCCTCGGCGATGCGCGGCGTGGCGATGCGGGTGGAAGCGGCGATGGTCAGGCCCGCCGGTTCGAGCTCGCTGTATCCGGCGGGAAAGTCGGTGGC
>JAGREZ010000091.1:686-3485 GCA_020446285.1 Geminicoccaceae bacterium | reverse complement strand
CCGGCCGGCCGCGTCGAGGGTGGAGACGAGTGCGATCGGGCGCGGGACGACCAGCGAGGTGAGCAGCTTGTAGCGGTCGCGCGGGGTCGTTTTGTCGAAATCGAGATACATGCGTGTGGGGGTCCTTCGTGTCGTGATGCCGGCGCGTCGTGGTACCGGCCGCCTCATTCCGGCGGCGGAATGGCGCCGGTCCGGCCGGTGATGAGTCCGTAATGTTCGGTGCGGCGATGGCGCTCGAAGGCGAAGATGGTTTCCTTGCCGAAGCGCGTGGCGTCGAGGTCGCAGTCGTGGAGAACCAGTTCGTCGCCCTCGCCCGTGGCCTCGGCGACGATGAAGCCGTCGGGATCGACGATCATCGAGCCGCCGATCAGCGGGTGGCCGTCCTCGATGCCGGCCTTGGCGACGGCCACGCCCCAGCAGCTGTTCTGGTAGCATCCGGCCTGGACCGACAGGCGGTTGTGGAACATGCGCCGTTCGATGCCTTCCGCCGACCTTTGTGAATTGACCGATGGCGTATTGTAGCCGAGCAGCACCATCTCCACGCCCTGCAGCCCCATCACCCGCCATGTCTCCGGCCAGCGGCGGTCGTTGCAGATGCACATGCCGAGAATGCCGCCCATGGTCCGCCACACCGGAAAGCCGGTATCGCCCGGCAGGAAGTAGCGTTTTTCCAGATGCTGGAAGGCGCGCATCGGGTCGATTTCGGCATGACCCGGCAGATGCGTCTTGCGGTACTTGCCGACGATCCGGCCATCGGCTGCGACGAGGATGCAGCTGTTGAAATGCTCGCCTGCGGGCGTGAGTTCGGCATAGCCGAGATGGAAGCCCACACCGAGTTCGCGCGCGCGTTCGAACAGACGGCGGGTCGAGGGGCCCGGCAGCTCGCGTTCGAACCATGCGTCGATCTCCTCCCGGTCCTCCATGTACCAGCGCGGGAAGAAGGTGGTGAGCGCGAGTTCGGGAAAGACGACGAGCGTGGCGCCGGCGCCCGCTGCTCCTTCGAGCAGGGCGATGAGGCGGTCGAGCGTCTGCTCGCGGCTGTCATCCCTGCAGATCGGTCCGAGCTGTGCCGCGGCGACGCGAAGGATCCTCGACATGCGCAATTTCCCCGTCCATAGATTTCGCCACTCGCCCGTGCTCCGGCGCATTCCCCCGTTCATCTGCCGGAACGCCGGTTTCCTGTTCCTTGCGTCGGTCTGTCCGGTTGGCTCTCCGCGATCTGCCCGGACAGAAGCACTAGCCGAATTCGGGCGGTTGCGCCAGCCGCGGGCTGTCTTGCGGCCCTGCGCGTGGCCGTTCCGGGGGCGGCTCGTTCTCCTCAGGTGGATGCCATGAAACGACCGGTCCTCACGCTCGCCGCCCTCGTCCTCCTCGCGCTTGCCCTTCCGGCCGTCGCGGCACCGCCACCGCCCGGAATCTTCGAGAAGGATGATCGTCACGTCATCGGCAAGGACGAACAGAAGCGCTGGAATGCGGTGGGACGCCTCAACCGTTCGGGCGGCGGCTTCTGCACCGCGGTGCTGATCGCGCCCGACGAGGTGCTCACCGCGGCCCACTGTCTCTGGGATGGCGAACGCAAGCGGTGGTTCGAGCCGGACATGATCCACTTCGTACCCGGCTATCGTCGCGGGCAGTATCTCGGTCACGCGCGCGGCCGGAGCTTCCGCATGTCGGATACGATCGAGATCGGCGCCCATGGCCGGCCGAAGGAGCCGGTGGATGACTGGGCCGTCGTCCGCCTCGATCTCGATCTTCTGGCTGGCGCCGGCGTCCGCCCGCTCGAACTCGCCGGGCCGATCGCACGGAGCATGCTCGCGCGGGATACGCGGCTGACCCGCGTCGGCTACGGTCGTGACCGGCCGCACCTGCCGGTGCTCGTGGATCACTGCCGGGCGCTCGGCTCGATGCGGCATGGCCGGCTGCTGCTGCATGATTGCGATGCCACGCTGGGCGATTCCGGTTCGCCGCTGATGGCCGAACGCGACGGGCGCTATGTGGTGATGGGGGTGCATTCCTCCATCGTCTCCATGGGCGACAATGTTGCGGGTGTGGCTGTCTTCGTCGAGCGGCAGCTGCCCGGCGAGGCGTTGCAACCGGCCGACTGAATGCCGCATCCGCCCGTGGCTGGCTGGCTGGCTGGCGGGCGGGGAGGGAGGGGCGCACGCATTTGTGAGCTGGACGATGCCGACGGCAGGGTTACAGTCGGCAGGGTGACGATCAACCTGCATGGGAGGGAATCATGGTAAAGAGGCGGGATCTCCTGATCGGTGCGGCGGCGGCACCCGTGGCCGCTCTCGGACCGCGTGTCGAAAGCGTCCTTGCGGCGGCGCCGAAGCTGGGTGCGACGCGGCCCACCGTCTATCGCTTTGCGCTCGGTTCCTTCGAGGTCACCACCATTCTCGACGGGGCGATCCGGCTCGGCGGTCCGCATCCGGTGTTCGGGGCGGACCAGACGCCGGAAACCGTCGCCTCGCTCGCCGCGGAAAATCACCTGCCGGCCGACAGGATGGAAATCGCCTTCACGCCGGTGGTCGTCAATACCGGCAGCGAACTCCTGCTGTTCGATACCGGCAACGGCGCCGGCTCCCGGCCGGATGCGGGCAATCTCCTCGCCCTTCTCGAAAGCGCCGGCTTCGGTGCCGAGCGGATCGACACGGTGGTCATCACCCACATGCACCCCGATCACATCGGCGGCCTGATGGACGAGGGCGAGCCGGTCTTTCCCGCCGCGCGCTACGTCACCTCGGCAACCGAGTATGATTTCTGGTCGCATGACGATCGCCTGTTCGATGAAGCGAC
>JAGREZ010000091.1:0-498 GCA_020446285.1 Geminicoccaceae bacterium | reverse complement strand
ACGGCCAATCATTATGTGATGTCGGTGCAGCGTCCCGAATGGCATGTGCGCTTCGACATGGACAAGGATGCGGCGGCGGCGACCCGACGGATGCTGTTCGAGATGGCGGCCACCGACAGGATTCCGGTCACCGGCTATCACATGCCGTTCCCGGCGGTAGGCTATATCGACAAGATGGCCGAGGATTACCGCTGGGTACAGGCGAGCTACCAGATGAATCTCTGACGTCGGGCGCAGAATGGTCATTGGAATCTTTACCTTGTTTCTTCGCCAAACGTTAAGTGGTCATCGTTTACAAGGATCGTGGATGGCGAGGAAACGTGCATGATGGCCTGCTGAGCATCAGGGTCGGGTGCGCGAGGCTCTTTCGAGAAATGATCTCTGGCCTGAAGAAAAACAAGACAAGCAAACCGGAGCCCCGGCCAAAATCCGGGGCTCCCCTCTCCCCTCCAACACTTCCACCGCCCCGGTCCAACACCCCGTAGCGACCTGATCCAC
>JAGREZ010000090.1:16172-19559 GCA_020446285.1 Geminicoccaceae bacterium | reverse complement strand
ATATCTAACGCAAATTGAGCCAATCATTTTAAGCATCGCCAACAAGCACAAGGGTCTTGAAACGAGTTTTGAAATCCATTGATTCCAGATTGTTAGCGTATTTCCAAACTCACCCGCAAAACCCGAACCAAACCATCGGGGTTCATCCCCGTGCTCGCTCGCGGAGTCTTTCATAGATGGCGTTGCAGCGGTCGGTTAGGGGTGGGTTGGGGTTGGTTTCGGTGGGTTTGCGGGGGCTGGTTCTGAAGGGTTCGTTGCTGTCGGTTTCGGGGGCGATGTTGGCGGTGCGGGCGATGGTTTGCCAGATGGTCGGGTCGGTGCAGAGGTCTTCGTAGATCACGAAGAGCGAGCCTGCGGGGGCTGTTTGTTCCAGCCATTCATGGGTGCGGGCCCAGATGTCGAGCCAGTGGTCGAGGGTGGCGGGGTCGTGGGCGGGGAGGGGATTGTCGTCGAAGCAAAAGGGTCTGTGGTCGAGGCCGAATTCGTGGTGGCCGAGCCAGGTCATGTAGGCGCGGGTGAAGGGATCCTCCTGCTGCATCCTCGAGAACAGCTCGTGCTGGGCGCGCAGGGAGGCTGCCTGGGTGAGCGGGTCGCGGACGGGGATGAGGATCAGCGCGTTCGGGAAGGCCTCGCGCAGGGCCGGCAGGCGCAGGACATTGTTGTTGTTCTTGCAGAGGTAGCGTTCGCGGCCATCGTCCTCGTCCCGGGCTGTGAGTATGGCGGCGACGTAGCGGGTGTATCTTTCGAGGGTTTCGGCATCGGGGTGGTGCGGGCGGAGTTCGGTCTTGCCCAGATAGTCGTGACCCGTGAAGATCCGCCAGAATACCTCGTCGAAGCTTTCGGGACTGTCGGCATCGACGAGCAGGCGGTCGCCATGGGCGCGTTCGGCCTTTTCGATGTCGCGCCTGTTGCCGGCGGAGAGCCTGCGCCAGAGATTGGGGGCGAGCACGAAGGGCATGTCGCGATAGGTGAGCGAGCGGAAGGCTCCGCTTGCATGCAGGCGTCGCATGAGCACGGTGGTGCCGGCGCGGGCGAGCCCGGAGACGAACACATGCCGGCGGCCGGCGATGGCGGCGCCATCGACATCGGCACGGATGCCGGCCATGCGCTGGTCGATGTCGAAGCTGAGTTCAGCGACCGGAGCGAGTTGCAGGACCAGCCGGTGAAGCAGCTTGTCGAGCGGACTGTAGCCTGGCATGGGGCAGGTGCTTTCGAAGGGACAGGTAGACGCTCGCCGCGACCAGGCTCGCCACGATGCCCTGCCAGCCCGTCATGAAGGCGGAAAAACCGGGCAGCACGAATTCGACCGCCAGCACGAAGGCGATGACGATTGCCGCAACCACCAGGAGCCACAGTGCGAGCCCGAGGGAACAGGCGAACATGCGGCCGGAATAGGCCACCATGACCTTTTCCTTCCAGTGGTCGGAGACATGCCGCGCGCGCAGGACCCAGAGTGCGCTGGTCGCGGTCCGGGCCGTCCGGCGCAACAGGCTGGCGAAGGGCAGCCTCAGCGCGACCTCGACGACCAGGATGCAGAGAAGGGCGGCGGCCAGCCAGGTCATGAGCCTTCGGGCGGCCTGCCATGGTCGGTGGCGGGGCTGGTGGCGGTCCGGGCCTGCTTGCGGCCGCGGAACAGCCGCTTGAGCGGGTACCAGACGAGGCCGATCACGGCCATGAAGGCGGCACCGATCACCCCCAGCACGACGGCGATCGTTCCGGCTCCGGCACCCGGGCCGATATAGGCCTCGGCGAGCGAGGGAACCAGCGCCAGCAGCAGGAAGATTGTCAGGATTCGTTGAGGCATCGACCATCCTTGGGCAGGTGGGGATTTCGGCACAGCCGAATGGCGGACAGGGGTGATGTTGCCCTTCCGGCCTTCGGGTTCAACCCCGAAAAGGCATGACGCTCCTGTCCACGGCGTATGCACGCCCGCGCTGTTTGTCTTGCGCTTATGACACACCCTGTCTGCCGGCGACACCCTGCGGGACATTTTTGCTCAACAACTTCCAGTGCAATCTCTAGCAGTGTTCGCAAGTGCGTCAGTTGCGCTGACTGTCGGATGGCTGACTCGAATACGATACGGAGGACGCACCATGATACGATCCATGGACAAGGCTCTTTTCATCCTGAGCCTGGGCCTGATGGTTCTCGCCTATGGGATCGCCGCCGGACGCTACGACCTGTTCCCCGCCACGCTCGCCGATCTGACCGTGGACACGATGCGCGACTGGAAACGCAACTGGCGGCACTATCTCGGCATCCGTCCCGAACAGCTCCTCGAGGATGCACGCTATCCGGGCGAAGGGGTGACGGTGAACGATCCCGCCGCCGCCGCGGGTGTCACGTTCATCGCTGCGATGTGGGGGGAGCAGCTCGGTTTCCGGCTGTTCGACATGGACGGGAAGGAACTGCACGCCTGGAACATATCGCTGAACGCGATCTTTCCCGACCAGAGCCATCTGCAGCGCAGGCTCGGGGACTGGGACAACCATGTCCACGGCATGCACCTCTTCGCCAATGGCGATGTCGTCTTCAATTTCGAGAAGGTCGGGCTCGTCCGCATCGATTCCTGCGGCAACACCCTCTGGGCGCGGCCCAATCATACCCATCATTCCGTCTTCATCGACGAGGCCGGCGACATCTGGACCGCGGGCGACGTGTCGGACAGCTATCGGCGCTCCGACCTGCCCGGATTCGAGGTTCCGGTCATGGACGAGCTGGCGGTCCGCTTCAGCCCGGATGGCGAGGAACTGCGCCGTATCCCGATCCTCGATTCCATCCTCGCCTCCGGCTATGAGGGCATCCTCTTCGGCAAGGGGCGCGATTCGGTCAAGCAGACCAAGCATGATGGCGAGGATCCCCTCCATCTCAACGATGTCGAGGTGCTCGGCGCGGCGAAGGCGGCGGCGTTTCCGCTGTTCGAGGCCGGCGATATCATGGTATCGCTTCGCAACATCGACACCATCCTCGTGCTCGACGGCGAGACCGACCTTGTCAAATGGTCGGTCTCCGGGCCGTTCCTCGCCCAGCACGATCCGGACTTCCTCGACGATGGCACGATCTCGGTTTTCGACAATCACCGTTTCGACACCAATCTGAACGGGCGAACGCTGCAGAGCCGCATCGTCGTCATCGATCCCGCGACCGGCGGATTCTCCGTCGTCTATGGCGACGATCCGCAAACCGAGCCCTTCTACACGGGCAAGATGGGCAAGCATGAAAGGCTCGCCAACGGCAACATGCTGATCACCGAATCGGAAGCCGGACGGGCGTTCGAGGTGACGCCGGAGGGCAGGGTCGTCTGGGAGTTCATCAACGCCTGGGGCGAGGGCAAGACCGCCTGGATCATGGGAGCGCAGCGCTACCCGGTCGACTATCTGGAACCGG
>JAGREZ010000090.1:9653-16121 GCA_020446285.1 Geminicoccaceae bacterium | reverse complement strand
CGCGTTGGCGTTCCGCCGGACGAGCTTGCCGTCACTCTCATAGGCATCGATGATGTCGGCGATCTCGCCCCTGATGTCCTGGCGTGCCTCGAAGCCGAGCATCTCGCGGGCCTTGGAGATGTCATAGGCCCGGCTCTTCAGGAAGAAGCTCACCCGGCGGCGGAAGAGCGGCGGCTCGATGCCGAACGGCTTGCAGACGATCTCGGTCGCATGGGCGAGCAGCATCATCGGGCCCACGGGCAGATGCAGCCACGGTCCGGAGACGCCGAGCTGGCGGGCGATCTCGTCGGCGACGGTCTTCATCGGCAGATAGTCGCGCCCGCCGATCAGGAACGCCTCGCCGTCGATATCCGAATCCATCGCCAGCCGGAACGCCTCGGCCAGATCGCGGACATCGATCCAGTGATGCAGCGCCTCGCCGGGTCCGACATAGAAGAACCGGCCGCTTGCGATCATCCTGAACATCTTGAGCGTACGCTCGTCGCCCGGTCCCCAGATCATCGCCGGTCGCAGCACCACGCCGGACATCCGCCCGCTCTGGAAATATTCCATGGCGATCAGCTCGCCCTCGAGCTTGCTCTCCTGGTAGATGTCGCCCGGATTGAAGGGGTAGCTTTCGTTCGCCGGCGGGTTCTCGATATGGCTGTGCACGCCGTTGGTCGAGCAATGCACCACCCGCCGCACGCCGGCCTCGATGGCGGCGTCGAGGATCCGTCGGGTACCCTCGGCATTGACCTCCTGGAATGCCGCATCCGGGATCCCCTCCTGGCGGAACAGGCCGGCCACATGGTGGATACCGGTGACCCCCTCGACGGCGGGTCCAAGCGTTGCGGGATCGGTGAGATCGGCAAGCACCACCTCGTCGGCGATCGCCCGGAGCGGTTCGGCCTGATCCGGGTTGCGGACCATGGCGCGAACGCGCAGGCCCGAATCCTTGAGGTGGCGGACGAGATGTCCGCCAACGAACCCGGCAGCCCCGGTCACGAGGTAGAGTTGATCCGAAGGCATAGTTCTCCCTACTCACGCTTTCACGAAAAGGCCCGACGCGAGCTCTAAACCCGTTACATGCGGGTTTGTCCAGTGTTGCAGGCTGTTTTCCGGTATGGCATCGCCGAACGGCAACGAAGTTTCGGCAAATTACACGCATCGGGAGCGTTTTTGGCGTTTGTGCATCACCGGGGACAGGACAGTACAGCTTTCATTCTTAAGCCCTTGCACTGCCCGCAGAGTCGGCTAAAGCGTCCGACCATGCTTTGTTGACCGCGTCGTCGATGGGTGAAGCGTGCGGTCCTGGAAGGCCGGCGGCGAACATGACAGACCAGCATCCATATTCCTCGCTGCGCGAACTGCCTGGAGATGGTCACCTTCACGGGGAAAATCCGGATCTGGCTTCCGCGACACCGGCCTATGCAAGGCGCTTCGACAGCCGCGCCGGCGCGTGGTTCCTGGAAGTCCAGACCAGGATTCTCATGGAGTTCATGCGGCCGTGGACAAAGGCGCGCGTGCTCGATGTCGGCGGCGGTCATGCCCAGGTATCGGGGCCGCTCGTTGCTGCGGGTCACAAGGTGACATTGCTGGCCACCAGCATCGAGGCGGTGGGCATGGCTCTCGACCTGCCGCTCGAGGTCCGTCTCGGCGCGCTGTGTGCGCCGCCGACCGAGGATGGCGAGTTCGATGTCGCGATCGCCCTTCGGATCATGCCGCATGTCGAGAACTGGCGGATGCTGCTCGCCGGCCTCTGCCGGTCGGCGCGCGATGCCGTCATCATCGATTTTCCGATCCCCGGCGGCTCGAATGCCTTCACACCGTTCCTTTTCTCCGCCAAAAAGCGGATCGAGGGAAACACGCGCAGCTTCAACACCATGTCGAGGCAGGAGGTGATCGAGGCCTTTCGCGAGAACGGCTTTGCCGTGGACGCTTCGGTCGGGCAGTTCGTCGCACCGATGGTCGCGCACCGCGTTCTCGACCGGCCATGGATCTCCCGGCCGCTCGAATCGCTTTGTCGGTTCTTGAGACTCGACCGATTTATCGGTACGCCGGTCCTCATGCGCGCCAGACGAATCAAGCGAACTCAACCGCGGGCGACTGGATAGGAGTGGATGCGTATTCTGGTTCTTGCACCGCAGCCGTTCTTCACGTTGCGGGGAACGCCGATTGCCGTGCGGATGCTGCTGGATACGCTGGCGGGCGGCGGCCATGAGATCGACGTGATCACCTTTGCCGAGGGTGAGTCCCTGGAGATGGACGGCGTGCGCTTTCATCGCGTGCCGGATATTTCCCTTCTGCGCGGCATTCGTCCGGGCTTTTCCCTGAAGAAAAGCATCTGCGATCTGATGATGGCGGCGATGGTCGTGCGCCGGCTGGCGACGGAACGTTATGACGTGATCCACGCGGTCGAGGAAATGGCCTATGTGGCCCACTGGCTGCGCCCCTTCTTCGGCGTGCCCTATGTGTTCGACATCGATTCCTCCATTCCCCAGCAGCTCGACGAGAAATACACGCTGCGCCGGCCGCTGCTCGCCGGTCTCGAATGGATCGAACGCCGCGCCCTTCGCCGCGCGGTGGCTGCCCTTGCCTGCTGCCCGGCGCTGGAGGAGGTGGCGCGCAAGGCGGCGCCGGACCTTCCCGTCACCACGCTCACCGATGTGAGCCTTCTCGACGGGGCGATCGTGGCGCAGGAGGATGTCGACGCCTCGCAGGCGCGTTTCGACGATCCGGTGGTGATGTATGTCGGCAATCTCGAACATTATCAGGGGCTCGACCTGCTGATGGAGGGATTCGCGCTCGCCCTGCCGAAGCGGCGCATGCAGCTGGTCATCATCGGCGGATCGAAGGAGGATATCGGGCGCTACCGGACGAAGGCGGAGGCGCTCGGTGTCGGCGATTTCGCCCATTTTCTCGGGCCAAGGCCAATCTGCGAGCTGGCTGCCTATCTCGATCAGGCGGATGTGGTGGTCTCGCCGCGGCTGGTGGGCGTGAACACGCCCATGAAGATCTACTCCTATCTCGACAGCGGCAAGCCGCTGCTGGCAACCGCCCTTTCCACCCACACCCAGGTGATCGGCGACGATATCGCCCATCTGGTCGAGCCGGAGCCCGGGGCGATGGCCGAGGGCCTCCTGCACCTGACCGGCGATCCCGCTGCCGCCGCGGCACTTGCCGCGCGGGCGAAGGAGCGGGTCCGCAACGAATTCAGCCACGCCGCCTTCCGCACGCGCCTGCTCGACTTCTACCGGAACACCGTCGCACCACGCCTGCGGCAGCAGCGCGATTCGCGCTAGAGCGTTTGTTTTTGCATCCATTTATCCAGTCAGATCAGTATGATCTGCTTGGTTCGATGTACTGGCAGGGTGTTGAAAGAAGCCTGACATCCATGCTCGTTGATCGGAATGCACACCACACCACCCCTGAAAGAAGCAGGGCCGGCCCGCAAGCAGTCCCTTGCGGTCAGGGCTGGAAGGGTTCGGTTCGGAAGATGCTGCGGACCTGGAGGATGCTGTCGTCCGATGTGCCTGCGTGTTCGAAGACCGGGCCGGAGAACAGGGTCGGCAGGCGGTAGCTCAGTTCCAGGCCCATCAGCGTTCCCCCGGAACCGGCATCGAAACGGTAGTCGTCAATGCGGGGGGTATAGCCTTCGCCGTCTTTCAGTACCGTGCCGTCAAGCCGGCGGAGATCGACCGAGAGGCGCTTGTCACAGGCGCTCAGGATCGTTTCCCCGCAGACCATGTCCTGAATGTGCCGTTCGCGCATGTTCGGGGATACGGCCTGGATCTCGCCGGTCTGGACCGTTCTCTGGGCGACCGAAAGAGCGCTCATCATGACGTTCTTGTTGAGGAAATAGATTCCCACATCGAAGAAGGCGACGAGCAGGCCGATGAAGATCGGGGCGGTGAGCGCGAATTCGAGAGCCGATGCACCGCATGAATCCAGCCTTCGAAGCCATTCTGTGGTCATGGGGAACCCTCGTTCGTCACCGGGTCAGACGCAGCGAGCCGATATGGACGCCGATGGACCGGAATACATCGCCCAGGGCCGCGGCATCGGTCGCCTCGTAGTACAGGCCGCTGCTGGCACATTGCTGGAGAACTCCGGATCCGGTGGTGTTCTCGCCGAAATTGACGGACATGATGGTGATGCCATAACGTTTTGCATTGGCGCATGCCTCGAGCGTGCGCCCGTCCATCACGGCCGCGATGTCCTTGTCGTCGGAAGCGGAATCGATGGAGGGGCCCAGCCGTCCGTCGCCGGGCATTCCCCAGCCCCCGTATTGCTTGCCCCTGCCCTGGGCGGCGGCATTGGCGCCATCCGACATGAGAACGATGAACTTGAGCCGTTCCTTCGAGGGGTGTCCGGGCGATTGCGCCAGCGGCGGATCGGGTGACAGGGCGCGCCAGCCCCACATCAGCCCGATCGTCAGATCGGTGATGTTCACATGGTCGTTGCCCATCCCGTCGATCGCCTTCGCCAGGGCCTCGCGATCGGAGGTCAGGGGCAGCAACGGGCTGACCGTGCAGTAATAGTTCGGGCCGAGTTCGATCTTCTCGCCCTTGATGACGCCCTTCCTGCCATTGCTGCGAACCGTTCTGCCCGGAGACCCGTACTTGCAGGTCGTGTCGAAATTTGCATCGAAGTCACTGTCGTCGGGAGGCGTGAAGCAGCCACCCGCATCATCGTCGAGCCAGTCGTTCCAGGCTTGCTTCTTGCTGTTCGCCGGGAGATCAAGGACGTCGAAGGCGAAATATGGCAGAAACCATGTGGCGGGATCCCATCTGACCGGCTCGACATCGTTGACATCGTTGGGATGAGGCGGATGTTCCAGACATCCCTGCCATTCATGATCCGTGACCTGATCGAACAGTTCGCCCCGGGTCGGCCGCCAGAAACGGGGCTTGGCCCCGACCGCGTAGAGAATCGTGTTGATGTGATCGAAATGATGCGGAGCTCCCCCGCCATAGGCATCGATCCACCACTCGCCGCGTTCGGATACGGGCAGGCGGACCATTCCGGCGAACGGCACCAGCGACACCGTGGTTTGCGCGGACCCCGCCGATGAAGGCGGAATGATCTCGTCGACCAGCTTCATCGCGGAAGCCTTGAGCGCCGACAGTTCGGCATCGGAGATCGAGCGTGACGTATCCAGAACCAGGGCGACCTCGATGGCGGTGCGCCCGATCGTTGCCGCGGAATTGACCTTGTAGTCGAGAATGTCCGTCTTGAAGATTCTCGTGAAAAGACCGGAGACCGAACCGGTCAGCGACAGCTCCGCCGTCACCACCGAGGGATCGATATCGAAACCGTCGATCCTGTACACGCCATCGAACTGTGCGGCGAGATAGTCCCTGCCGAAAGCCGCCAGATCCTCCTCGCCCAGCCCGCCATCCAGAATCGAGCGCTTGACGACGGCCAGGGTCGTCGTGTCGGCGGCGTTCTGGAGTTTCTGCCGGGCAACGAGCGTCCTTGCATAGTCGACGCCCAGCGAGAGGACCATGACGATGACGGGAAGGGCCAGTGCAAGCATGAGGATGGCGGAACCCTTGCGGTCCCGGACCAGGTGGACAGTCTTGATTGGCATGCGAGGGCCTCTGGTTTCTTGCCGGTCAGATCCGGCAGTTCGTCGTCGAGGTGCCGGATGCGATCATCTTTGTCTGATATCTCGGCGTGATGATCCTGGTTTCCTCGCGCTCGATGAGCAGTTCGTCGGCCGCCTTGACGAGGAAGCTGAATGCCGAGGAGATCCGCGTCCGCCCCTCGAGCAGAATGTAGAAATCGGATTCGTTCTCGAGGGCATCCGGAAGACTGACGGTTTCGTCGAGGGCGAAATCGGTGTCGACGTCATAATGGGCATGCCACATGACTTTCGGCTCCACGCGCCCGTGACGGCCCTCGCGAAGGACCTCGATGCCCGCCACGCGCAATGCGAAGGGTGACGGTGCGTCGCCGGCGGACATCGCATTGCCGATATTGCCGGTTGCGTAAGCCTGCTGCGCAAGGCGGAAATAACCGTCGAGATCGCTGCAGGTGATCGGCCCTTCATGCGACATGACCAGTTCCCCGAACACGGCATAACCGTGGTCGGCAAACGATTCCTGGGTCTTGGCGATGCCCGCTTCGACAAAGCCGATCAGCGCGATCACCATGAAGGCCGTCGCCGAAGCCATCTCCACCGCGATGCTTGCCGACCGATCGTCTTTCAATCTGGAAAACAGGTTCACGGATGAGGGTCCCGCCATGCAGTCGTTGGCGTTAACTCCTACCTCACAACTGTTAATATTCGATTAACATACCAAATATCTCTCTATATCTACACAATATTCTTGTAATGACATGCGCATCCATTATTCACATATGTTCATTTGTAGTTTTTATATTGCATGATTCATATTGGTATGATGAGGCGCAATAAAATACCCCGCCGCAAGCAGCGGGGTATTTGCTCTTGCGTTCAAGCGCCACGCAGGCTGCGCTCCC
>JAGREZ010000090.1:8644-9640 GCA_020446285.1 Geminicoccaceae bacterium | reverse complement strand
CGTCGCTTCGCTCCTCCAGATCCGCAAGCAGCGGGGAATGGAACCGAAGAGATTCACCATGAACCATGTGCCGGTCGAATGATGCCGTTGCGTCTTTTGGTGTTTCTCCGGCGTGCTGTCTACCTTCGCCGGCCGATTTCCCTTGCCGGGATGCCGGCGACGATGGTTTCCGGGGCAATGTCGGTGGTGACGACGGCGCCGCCGCCGACGATCGCGCCGTCGCCGATGCGCACGCCGTCGAGGATGCGCACGCCGGCACCGAGCCAGACATCGTTGCCGATGATGGTGGGGCCCTTGCTGACGAGACCCTGCTCGACCATGGGGCCGGCGCCGAGTTCGGTCCGGTAGCGGCCGCCGCCGACATAGCACTGGCCGGCGACGAGGACATGGTCGCCGAGTTCGATGCCGTTGGTGCCGGAGAGGATGGTCTGCGAGCCGATGGAGCCGTTCCTGCCGATGCGGATGCTGCCGCTCTTGGAGACGATGATGACATCGCGGGCGAGCAGCGTGCCGTCGCCGATCTCGAACACGTCATCCTCGCCGACGCCGCGTGCATCGAGGGTGCACTGGTCGTCGATGGCGATGCCGGCGCCGAGGCGGATGCGGCCGGGACAGCGCAGGATCAGGTCGCGGCCGAAGGCGACGCCACGACCGGCGGCGAGGAACAGGCCCGGAAAGAAGCGGCCGCGCAGGGCATAGCCGAGCGCGCCGCGCAGGCCGCAGAAAAGCATGACGGAGAGTTCGTAACGCAGGAAGGCGGCAAATCCGGGGCGACCGACGAAGAATGCCTGGTACTTGGCGAAGGCGCTTGTCCGCTTCGAAGCGAGTTCGTCGATCAGTCGCTGTTTTTCGGGATAGGTTACCGCGGGTTCGGCGGGATCGTTTTCCGTCGTCATGCCGTCATCATGCCAAGGCGTCTCTTTCGGCTTTCCGCTCCCCTCCGCCGGTCGCAAACGGCACGGCCGCATGTCAACCACGGATATCGAGGCGTCTTTT
>JAGREZ010000090.1:2938-8538 GCA_020446285.1 Geminicoccaceae bacterium | reverse complement strand
TGACACTCCGGGATACGCCGTTCAGCAGTCGGCCGGATCCGGCAGGCCGGCGACGACCTGCTGCGCGACATGACGGGCGGTGGTGTACTTGACGCCGGAGACGCTGATCAGGCCGCGCGGCCCGCCTTTCCTGCCGTGATCGATCGTGAGCGGACGATCGCAAACGGCGGTGCGGCTGCCCTTGGCGAGCGGCTGCAGGCCGGGAAGGATCCCGAGCACATCCCCGCGTGTGGCGCCGAGCGCAGGGGCGGCCTGCGCGAGCGCCTGGAGAAAGGCGTCGACATCGGCTTCGGCGACCCGCGCCTCGCGATCCTCGGCCTGCCATTCGACATGCCAGGTGCCGGCGAAGGTGCGGCCTTCGAGCGGCAGGAGGAAGAGCATCGGCGCGCCCGGCGACGGACCGGCGACGGCAAGGCCGGTTGCGGCGAGCGGCGGCCGGTCGATAAGGAGATTGAAAGCGAGTGTCGGACGGAACAGTTCGGGCGCGGGCGCGCCGAAACGTTCGGCGATCTCGCCGGACCAGGGGCCGGCGGCATTGATGACCAGCGGTGCCGTGCGCGGTCCGGAACGCGGGCCTCCAACGATGACGCCGCTCACCCGGTCGCCGCTAACCTGCAGGTCGAGGACCGGGGTCTGCTCCTCGAACACGGCGCCGAGGGACTCCGCGGCGTGGCGCAGCCGGTTCATGAGGGCACGATCGTCGAAGGCCACGGCATCCTGCCAGAGGGCGGCGCCCTGGAGCCCCTCGCGGCGCACATCCGCATAGAGCGCCGCCGTTTCCTCCACCGACAGGGTGCGACCCGGAGCGATGCGGGATTCGGGCCGCAATCCCCGGTTGCGGCCGGCGGTGAGGACGGATTCGAGCAGGAACGCCATGCGCAGGAACGAGGGGCGCTTGAGGCCGTCGCCGTAGAGCGGCATCAGGAAGGGGAAGGGTTGCACGAGGTCGGGCGCGAAATCGAGGAACCAGCGACGTTCGGCGGCGGATTCGCGGGTGCGGACGATATCGAGCGACTGCAGGTAGCGAAAGCCGCCATGGAGGATGCGGAACCAGTTGGCGGTGGTGGCATCGCCGATCTGCCCGCGCTCGAGCACGAGTGCCCTTCGGCCCGCCCGCCCGGCCTCGAATGCCAGCATGACACCGTAGATTCCGCCACCGATCACGATCAGGTCGGCATCCCCGCTGCGAGCGGGACGGGCGGGCTTCGATGTCACGATGGGCACCTCGATATGGCTGTCGGCTGGTAACAGGCCCGTCGCGGGCTTGCGTCAGGGATAGGCAGCTTTCAGGATGCCGCGCCAGTCCGGAGAATTGCCCATGCAGCCCTGCCTCGTCGATGCCCATGTGCATCTCTATGACAGATTCGATCCTCGCGCCATTCTGGAGGCGGCAGCGGAAAATGTCGCACGGCTGGCCGGGAAGCTCGGACTCGATCCTGTCCCGCCGGGCTTTCTCCTTTTGACCCGGACGGCGGTGGAGCGACCGCTGGAGAGCGTGTTCGCCGAGATGCCGGCGGGCTGGAGCGGCGAGCAGCTGGATACCCCGGGATCGATGCGCTTTTCGGCACCGGGCCGGCCGGATCTGCATTTCGTACCGGGCTGGCAGGTGGTGAGCCTGGAGGGGCTCGAGGTACTGGCGCTCGGCACGGCGGAGCGACCGCCGGAAAGCAGGCCGGTGGACGAGACGCTGCGCGCAGTCCGTCGGGCGGGCGGGATCGCGGTGCTGCCCTGGGGGATCGGCAAATGGTGCGGGCGGCGGGCCTCGGTGGTGCGCGGGCTTGTCTCCGGGTCCGGGGCGGGCGCGTTCTTTCTCGGTGACATCGCCGGCCGTCCCGGTCTCCTGCCACGTCCGGCCCTGCTCGGCGAGGCGGAGACACGGGGCTGGCGGGTGCTGCCGGGCACCGATCCCCTGCCTTTCGCCGGCGAGGAACGGCAGATCGCGCGGCTCGGCTTTCAGGCGGATTTCGATCCGGCAGCACCGGTGGAAAGCCTGAAGGACGGATTGCGCGCCCTTGCCGCTTCGCCGCATGCGGTCGGACGTCATGAGACACCCGGGCGCTTCCTGATGCACCAGCTTGCGCTTCAACTGCGAAAACGTCTCGGCGGCGCGCGGAAACCGTCGGGTTGAGGCGGAAGCCTGGATCCGGCCGGAGCGGCTTTCGTCAGCGACTTTGCGCTTGCACGGGCCGATCGGGCGTGCCTTCTCGCCGCGGGATCCCCTGCGTTCGAAAACAGCCTGCCGGAACGGACATGAACGGAAACGAGACCCTTGCGGACCATGCACAGGAGGCAGCGCCCGGCGACAGGCGCGGCATCTGGCTGCGCCTCGTGCTCGGGCTCGGGATTCTCGCCGGCATCTTCGTCTTCGTCGATACGCGGGCCATCGGCGGGATCCTCGCCGGTGCGGATCCGCTGATCCTGCTCGCGGCACTTGCGCTCTTCGTCCTCGAGCGGGTGGCGGCGGCGATGCGGTGGCGGATGCTGATCGCCGGAATCGGCGAGGCGCCGCCACTTTCGCGTTTCATATCGCTGATCTTCACCTCCACCTTCCTCGCCTTCTTCCTGCCCGGCGGCGTGGGCGGCGAGATCTTTCGCATCTACGGTCTGACACGCGGCCGGATCGACATGGCGCGGGCGCTGGCATCGGTCTTCGTCGAACGGGTGCTCGCCCTCGTGGCACTCGGCATGCTGATCCTCTGGGGGCTGGCGAATGCACCCTTCTCGCCGCCCGACGCGGTGCTCGTCGCCATCCTCTTCAGCTTCAGCGTCATTGGCGCGGCCTGCGCGCTGATCTTCAGCCCGGGCGTGCGGCGGCTGGCGGCACGTCTCCTGCAATCGGGCAGGCTGTCGAAATGGCAGGCCGGCATCGACAATCTCTTCGGCAATTTCGACGCCTTCCTGACCCGGCCGGGACTGCTCGCCGCGGGCTTCGTCCTTGCCATCGGCTTCCAGCTCCTGCGGGTGGTCGCGGTATGGGTGGCGGCACTGGCGCTCGGCATGGATCATGCCTTCGCGCTCTTCCTCTATGCGGTGCCGAGCGTGAACCTGATCACCCAGATCCCGATCTCGATCGGCGGGGTCGGCGTGCGCGAGGCGGGTTTCGCCGCCCTGCTCGGCCTTGCCGGCGTCTCGCTCGAGGCGGCGGTGGCACTCTCGCTCCTGACCTACGCCCTGTCGGTCCTCGCCGTCTGCCCGGGCGCCATCACCTTCGCCCGCCAGGGCCTGCGGGCCTGAGGGCCCGGTTGCCGCAGCACCGCTATCGGTATTTTCCACGCTGCGATGCGGGCAGGAAATGCTCGTGAGTCTGTGTGCAGAATTGCGGTGTCGATGCAAAGGGTTTGCATCTGTCGATGCGGGAAAAGCGGGCCACACAAAACTGCGTGGCCCGTTGGTCTTTTTGTTTTCCGGTTACTCGAGGCGTGTTCTTGTGCTCAATGGGTCGATTTGAGCTTGAGGCGTTTTGTGTTGTATCGAGCAGGTCTGTTTTCGATTTCTGTTTGTCTGGCGTTTCGTTCCGTTGACCCTGTTTGTAGATCATGAAAGTAAGTATTTTGTAAATCGGATCAGTTTTTTTTAGTATAACAAGAATTCAATTTGTCGATTGGTATCTTGTCGCGATTTTGTAATTCTTCGTTCAAGCGCATGTGTTCGAAAATCGAATGCGTGTTCAATGGTGGCGGGTGCCATGGAACGAACGTGTCGGGCTGGTGAGATTTACCAGTAGCGTACCGGGCCGGTGTCGATATGGACGAAGCCGGAGCGGGGGTAGTAGCCGACGCCGCCGGCATTCAGGGCTCTTGCGGCATCGCGTACCGTGCGCAGGCGGACCCCGGGGATGTGCATGTCGACCGCCATGCCCTCGATGTGCAGGCTGTGCTTGGCGGTGGCGCGGCCATGGCGGCGCAGCCAGTCATTGGTCTTCTTCGTCCGGTAGGCGGAGAAGACCTCGATCGGCCGGCCGTCGCCGACATAATGCTGGAGGGTACAGAGCAGGTCGATGAGCCCCTGGTCGATCTCGATGACATCGCCCGTGTGCCAGTCGCGCATGAGATGATTGATCTCGGCAAGGGCGCCATCGTCCGCCCGGCCATCGCGCATGTAAGTGGCATCGAGCCGTTCGTCGGTATTGGGCTGGACGAGGGCAACGCCGCGGGTCGGCGGCAGCAGGCTGGCCGGCCTCGTCGCCGGAACCGGCACACCTGCGGGGAACGGTCCAGTCGGTGGCGAGGCGAGGGCAGGGCTTGCGGACGATGCCGCGATCAGTCCGCCGGCAACGATGGCCGGTGAGCGCGCAAGCAGGGCTCGCCGGCCGATCCGGATCGGCGCGGCCTCTGTCTCCATGAGCGGATGTCTCCTCCGGATTGCGTTCGTGCGGATTGCGTTCGTGGCTCCCACCTTGTGCGCGGCGGAAACGTTGGCGATTGCTCTAGGAGATGGCTCGTGCGCAGGCAAGCCCGGCGGATGGCGTCATTCATGGCGAAAGACAATCCCGAAGCGAGCGGGCAATTCCAAGGAGCAACCGGGGATAGTGCTCCTCATCGGCCGGAAGAGTCGACCCCAGAGGATCGAGAACGCCTTTCCTGACGGGTTCTTCGGCAAGAATCGTATCGATCCAGCCGGTATCGAGCTGTGGCTCGGTGAAGATGCAGGCAATGTCGCCGTTTGAGACGATATGTCTCAGATCGTCCAGGCGCCGGGGACCGGGACGGCGGTCGGGGCTGATGGCGAATGCACCGGCCGGATGAAGGCCGAAACGTCTCTCGAAACTGCCGAAGGCATCGTGCAGGACGAGATAGGGGCGCTCGCGCACCGTGGCGAGCATCCCGTCGATCTCCCGTTCGACCTGCAGCAGGCGCACATCGAACCTGCCGGCATTGTCCAGATAGACCGGCGCATGCTCCGGATCGAGTGCTGCGAGCCTTTCGGCGATCGCCCGTGCGGCGGTCCGGCCGTTTTCCGGGTCGAGCCAGAGATGCGGGTCGAACGGGATGCCGGCATGCGCATGTGTGTCCGCGCCGGCAGGGTCATGCCCGAAGAGCCCGGCCTTGCGGTTCGGGTGAAGGATGATTCCGGGCAGTTGGTCGAGGGTCAGGAGGCGGCCGGCATGGATGTCCGGGGCGAGCAGACGGGAGAGGAAGGTTTCGAACGTGTCGCCTACCCGCAGGATCAGATCGGCTGTTTCGAGCATGGCCGCCTGGCTCGGCCGGAGCTGGACCAGATGCGGTGAGACCGAGGCCGCAAGGAGCAGTCCGGGGCGGTTGCCGCTGCCCTTCATGATTGCCTCGGCAATGCCGTGAACGGGTGCTATGGTGGCTACGACAGTGATTTCGGCCGCTTCGGCGGAAGTCGCCCGATGGCCTGCATGGCCGCCTGCAAGCAGGAGGGCGAGGGCGAACAGGGTGGCGGAAAGCGGCCTCGACCGCATGGATGATGTCCTCCTCGAATATCGAAGCGGGTTTCGACAGTGTGGTGAGAGTTTCGTTGCGTCTTTTGTCGTATATTATAACATTGCGTCAAGCGGCAGTCCCCAGTCGCCGTCTGCACGGGACAGGGCTGCCCCGACGGAGAAGGAGAAGGCGGGATGGCGCGACGGGACATGC
>JAGREZ010000090.1:1825-2902 GCA_020446285.1 Geminicoccaceae bacterium | reverse complement strand
GCTGACGAGGAACGCGGGCTGCGTTCGGCCGAGCTGCATTGCGCCGGGCAGGGGCTTTCGCTGACGCCGCTGCGCCGCCGCGTGCTGGAGATCGTGCTCGCGGCCGGCCGGCCGGTCGGCGCCTATGACATCATCGCCGAACTCGCCCGCGAACGTGGCAAGACGGCACCGCCGACAGTCTATCGCGCACTCGATTTCCTCGCTTCGGCCCGGCTGATCCACAAGGTCCACAGCCTCAACGCCTGGCTCGCCTGCAGCCTCGACGGGGATGAATGTGGCGACGAACGGCGGCATACGGCGGAACTCCTGATCTGCCGTTCCTGCGGCAGCGCGCGGGAGCTGGTGGATGACGGATTGCGCCGGCAGATCCAGGAGACCGCGCGCGCGGTGGGATTCCTCGCCGACGGCATCGTTCTCGAGGTTCAGGGCCTCTGTCTTGACTGCCGCTAGTGCATCGATCCAGACAGACCATACTGATCTGACTGGACAAATTGATGCAGGAACAAGGAGCTGGTGCTCGAGTGAATGAACGAAGTGAATGCGCCTGAGCGCCAGGATCGGGAGGGCTCCTTGCGTGCGAAGGGACGGATCGGAGGAGGCGGTGCCGGAGGAAAACCAGCCCCTTGTGCGTATCGAGGGCGCGCATGTGTATCTGGGCGGGCGTCATGTGCTCGATCATGTCGATCTGGCGCTCGGGGCGGGCGAGATCACCAGCCTCATCGGTCCCAACGGCGCCGGCAAGTCGACCCTCGTCCGTCTCGTGCTCGGCATTCTCTCGCCCTCGCGTGGCCGCGTGATCCGGCGCAAGGGGCTCGTCATCGGTTATGTGCCGCAGAAACTGCAGGTCGATCAGGCCCTGCCGATGTCCGTCGCGCGCTTTCTCTCGCTCGCGCACCGTACCGATGCCGGACGCTGCCGCCTCATCCTCGGCGAGGCCGGCGTGGCGCATCTGTACGACCGTGCCATGCAGGAGCTTTCCGGCGGCGAGCTGCAGCGGGTGCTGCTGGCAAGGGCACTCCTGCGTCGTCCGGGACTTCTCGTGCTGGACGAACCCGGACAGGGTGTCGACCTTGCCGG
>JAGREZ010000090.1:1241-1763 GCA_020446285.1 Geminicoccaceae bacterium | reverse complement strand
GCCACGACCTGCATCTGGTGATGGCGGCGACCGACCGGGTGGTCTGCCTCAACCGTCATGTCTGCTGCACCGGCCGGCCGGAGGCGGTGAGCGATCATCCGGAATACCGGGCGCTCTTCGGCCGGCGCATTGCCCGGACGCTCGGCGTCTACCAGCATCATCACGATCATGCCCATGATCTGCACGGCCATGTGGTCGGGCGGGAGGCGGCGGGAAGCGATGCGGGCGGGGCAGGGAGCGCATGAGCGACGGCATGTGGCCGGACCTGCCGGACTTTCTCGTGCGGGCGTGGCTGGCCGGGATCGGCCTCGCACTGGTGGCGGGACCGCTCGGTTGCTTCGTCGTCTGGCGGCGGATGGCCTATTTCGGCGACACGCTCGCCCATGCCGCCCTTCTCGGCGTGGTGCTGGGCGCGGCGTTCGATCTCGATCCGCTGATCGGGGTGACGGCGGCCGGCATGGCGGTCGCGCTCCTGCTGACCCTGCTGCAACAGCAAAGGCGGCTGGCAGGCGACACGCTGCT
>JAGREZ010000090.1:0-1169 GCA_020446285.1 Geminicoccaceae bacterium | reverse complement strand
CTTCTGGGCTATCTGTTCGGCGACGTGCTGGCGGTCTCGGTGCGCGATCTCGTCTTCATCTGGAGCGGCGGGATCCTTCTTCTGGCCCTTCTGGCACTGGCCTGGGAGCGGCTCCTGCTCGTGACCCTGCACGAGGAGCTGGCGTTCGCCGAGGGTGCGCCGGTTCTCGCGCTCAGGCTCTTTCTCGTCATGCTGATGGCCCTTGCGGTCGCCATGGCGATGAAGATCGTCGGCATTCTTCTCATCACCGCCATGCTGATCATTCCCGCCGCCGCGGCCCGCATGCTGTCATCGACGCCCGAGCGCATGGCGATCCTTGCCGCCCTTGCCGGCATGCTCGCCGTCACGCTCGGCCTTCTCGTCTCGTTCCGGGCGGATACCGCCGCGGGACCGACCATCGTCGTCGTCGCCCTTGCTCTCTTCCTTGTGGTTCAGGGTCGCGAATGGCTGCGCTCGCGGCGGGACCCATCCTGAGCAAGGGGGTGAATGCAAGTCGATGGATACATGATTTCGATCATTATTCTACAAATGAATAAATAATCTTATTCAAAAGCAAATAATTGAAAAATAAAAACAGGGCTTAATAAAGAAGTTACGTTTCCGTGCTACTCAATAGCCATCGAAACGAAGCACGGATGACCTCATAACAATAACGGCAAAAAAGAAGACGGGAGCGGAAGTCACAAGCGGATGGCAGGACCATTGCCACAATGCGGGAAGGAAACGCCAAGAGGGCGGGTGTCCGGGGATACCGAAAAAAACAACGGAAAACGTCTCGATATCGGATAGCGGGCCGCAGCGCTGCGGCCCGCTATCGCCGTCTCATCCGGACCGGAAGAGATGCGGACGGTTTCGCCGGATCGGGATGGGCGCGTGGGGAGGGGCACGATGGCCGGGTCCGGCACGATCCAGACCGGTCCCCATCCGTATTCGTTGCGGCTGTGAGGGCGTTGCCGGGTGGCTGTCAGTGCAGGGCTTCGAGCATGAAGAGTTCGGTTTCGCTGCGGGACAGGAGCCAGCCATCGACGAGGGTGGTGCGGCCGGTGGCGAAATCCTCGGCGATGATCGTCTCGAGCATTGCACGCCGGCGTGCGAGCGGGGCGTCGCCAGCCAGCGGCGGATGGCGCGCGACGAGCGCGTGGACGAGACTGGCCGGATCGGCCGGAGAC
>JAGREZ010000572.1 GCA_020446285.1 Geminicoccaceae bacterium | reverse complement strand
ATCTTTCTGGAAGTGTTCTCAACATTTTCCGTGCAACAAACTGCAACACAACGTGAGTAGTGGTAAGGCGGCTATGCCTCTACCTTCCGCCCGACTTCAGCGTCTTGCGCTGCAGCAAGCCCGTAGATGGCATCATTCACGCGGGTCAGGAGCGCGGTGAGCCGGCAATCTCAACTGTCGGTTTTTCAAACAGGCGATCCAGGCAACGTGACGTGATCTCGGGGACGGAATCCAATGCGAGGCTCATGCGCCTCGCCGGTCTTCAAGGGACCGGTTTTCAAGGTGGTAGACGTTCATGCTCATGCCCACGCCGACGACAAATCCGGAACTGGCCTTCAGGCTCGGAGGATTCGAGACGCTCGCCGAAGGGCTCGACTATGCCGCGCAGGGCGAGACCGGAATGAACTTCTACTCGCCGCGCGGCGAACTGCAGACGGTGCTGCCCTATCGCCGGCTTCGTGCCGAGGCGATCGATGCGGCGAGCCGTCTGCCGAGCGCGCGGCTGCGTCGGGGTGACCGCATCGGCATCATTGCCGAGACCACTCCCGATTTCCTGCTCATGTTCTTCGCCTGCCAGTATGCCGGCATGATCCCCGTTCCGTTGCCGCTGGCGGTCAATTTCGGCGGGCGTCAGGCCTATGCGGAGCGGATTCGCGGCATGTTGCTCGCGGCGGGTGCGCGGGCGGCCATCGGTCCGGCCGATCTGGTCGAGGTGCTGCATGAGGCGACACGCCGTACCGCCGTGAGCTTCGTCGGTACCGCCGCCGATGTGTCCGCGCTGGAGCGCGCGACCAGCGCCCTCGAACCGCTTGCCGCGCACGAGGCATGCTATATCCAGTATTCGTCGGGCAGCACGAGTTTCCCAAGGGGCGTTCTCGTGACCCAGCAGGCCATCACCGCCAATGCCCGCTCGATCGCGGTCGACGGTGTCCGCCTTCACAATGCCGACCGTTGCGTGTCGTGGCTGCCGCTCTATCACGACATGGGCCTCGTCGGCTGCTGCCTGACGCCGGTCCTGAGCCAGACCTCCGTCGATTATCTGGCCACTTCCTCTTTCGCCCGGCGCCCGCTCGTGTGGCTCGAGCTGATCTCCCGCAACAAGGGGACGATCGCCTTCAGCCCGACCTTCGGCTTCGAGCTCTGCGCACGCCGTGCATCCAACCGCTCCAGCTTCGACTTCGATCTCTCGTCGTGGCGGGTCGCCGGCATCGGTGGCGAGATGATCCGGCCGGAAGCGCTCGACACCTTCATCGAGACCTTCGCGGCCAACGGCTTCGACGGCGGAGCCTTCCTTGCGAGCTATGGCATGGCCGAGGCGACGCTCGCGGTGACGTTCCCCGAACCGGGTACGGGTGTTGCCGTCGACCGTATCCTGCGTGGCGCGGAACTCGAACAGCGTCGTCTCGCCGTTCCCGCCCATTGCGAGGCGGGCGCCGGCAAGGCCCGTTCGTTCGCGCGTTGCGGCCGGCCGATGCCCGGCTACGAGGTCGAGATCCGCGACCGCGACAACCGGCCTCTCGCCGATCGACATGTGGGGCGCATCTGCATCCGCGGTCCGAGCCTGATGGGCGGCTATTTCCGCAATCCCGAGGCGACCGAGGCGGTAATCACCCGCGACGGCTGGCTCGACAGCGGCGACATGGGCTACATGGTCGGCGGCGAACTCGTCGTCACCGGTCGTACCAAGGACCTCATCATCATCGGCGGCCGCAATATCTGGCCGCAGGATCTCGAATGGGCGGTGGAACAGCTGCCCGACGTCCGCGCCGGCGATGTCGCGGCCTTCTCCGGAAGCGACGCCGATGATCGCGAGCAGGTGATCGTCGTGGTCGAGTGCAGGCTGCAGGAGGACGATGCCATCGCGGAGTTGCGCGAGCGCGTTCGGGCGACCATCAGCCGTGTCGCCGGCGTCGAGAGCGAGGTTGTCCTCGCACCGCCGCGCTCGCTCACCTTCACCACCTCCGGCAAACTGTCCCGGGCCGCGGCAAGACAGAACTTCATCGACGGCGCCATCCGCGACATCCGCCCGGACGGCGGCCTGCAGCACACCGTTCCCGCCTCGGTCGATGTCCGTATCGCCGCTTCTGGGTGAGGCCATACCCTGACGCATGAAGGCTGAAATCGGACTGACCGGCGGAACCGGTTTCATCGGCGGGCATTTCCTTGCCCCGTTCCTCGCCCCGTCGGGCACGGAGGATGTCGGCGGCCTTGCCGTCCGGATGCTGCACCGGCGGCCCGGCGATGCGCGTCCGGGCATCCGGTCGATTCAGGGCTCGCTCGAACAGGAGGATGCGCTCGGACGGCTGGTCGATGGTGTCGATGCCGTCCTGCATCTCGCGGGTTCGGTCAAGGCGCGATCCCGTGACGGTTTCGCCCGCGCCAATGTCGATGCGACGGCGCGTCTTGCACGGCTTGCCGAGCGTCATGGCGTGAGGCGCTTCATCCTCGTCTCATCGCTGGCGGCAACCGTGCCGGAAGCCTCGAACTATGCGTGGAGCAAGGCGGAGGGCGAGAAGGCGGCGGCGGCGGAATTGCGCAACTGTCGTCTCGACATCGTGCGCCCGCCGGCGATCTACGGGCCGGGCGACCGCATGACGCTGCCCGTATTCAAGCAGATCGCGGCCGGCGTCCTGCTGGTGCCCAAGGGGGGCATGCAGCGTTTCTCGCTCCTGCATGTCGGGGATCTCGCCGGGCTGCTGCACGCCATGCTGCGCGAATCGCCGGACATGCCGGTGGTCGAGCCCGATGACGGTCATGCCGATGGCCATGGCTGGAAGGACATGGCGCAGGCCGGCGCGGCGATTGCGGGCCGGCCGGTGCGCGTGACACAAGTGCCGCGCTGGCTGCTCGCAATGGCCGCGGGCCTGTGCGACGGTCTTTCCGGCATCAGCGGTGCCATGTTACCGCTCTCGCGCGACAAGCTCGGCGAGCTCTACCGGCAAAGGTGGGTCGCGCGCGGCGACCGGCCCTGTGGCTGGAGCCCGAAAATCGGTTTTGCCGAGGGTGCCGGACAGACGATGCAATGGTATCGCGACGCCGGCTGGATCTGAAAAAAACAGGCCGGATGATGGAAGAAAACGTGTCTCAGGTGGAGAGGCGAAGATGACCGACAGTTTGCGCAGGCATGTGCTGGAACTTCTCGATCGCTACAATCCGGAGCGCAGGACGGTGGAGGACACGACCGAGCTCGCCGCCGGGCTGAACATCGATTCGGTCGCGGCCATGGATCTCATCATGGAGATCGAGGATCATTTCGAGATCGACATCCCCATGAACCAGGTCTCGGAGCTGCAGACCGTGGGCGATCTCGTCGGGCTCGTGCGAACGACCGTCGATACGAAAGGTCAGTGATGGACATCTTCGGGAAATACAGCGCCGTGAAGGAGCGTCACGGCGCGGTCGTGGCCGCCGGCACCGATCCGTTCGGCCAGTGTCTCGATGAAGTGCTCTCGGCAACCGAGGCGATGATCGCCGGCCGTCGCACGATCATGGTGGGCACCAACAACTATCTCGGCCTCTCCTTCGATCCCGCCTGCCGCAAGGCCGCCGCCGACGCGGCGCTTGAACAGGGCACCGGCACCACCGGCTCACGCATCGCCAATGGCACCTATGCCCGGCACCGGCAACTCGAGGAGGGTTTTCGCCGGTTCTTCGACCGTCGCCATGCGATCGTCTTCACGACCGGCTATCAGGCCAATCTGGCGACCATCTCGGCACTCGCCGGGCCGCGGGACGTCATCCTCAGCGACAGCGACAATCACGCCAGCATCTGGGA
>JAGREZ010000089.1:1330-2032 GCA_020446285.1 Geminicoccaceae bacterium | reverse complement strand
GCCTGCAAGCTGTGCGAGGCGATCTGTCCGGCGCAGGCGATCACCATCGAGAGCGAGCCGCGCGCCGACGGGTCGCGGCGAACGACGCGCTACGACATCGACATGACGAAATGTATCTATTGCGGTTTCTGCGAGGAAGCCTGTCCCGTCGACGCCATCGTCGAGGGACCGAACTTCGAGTTCGCGGCGGAAACCCGTGAGGAGCTTTTCTACGACAAGGAGAAGCTTCTCGCCAATGGCGAGCGTTGGGAACAGGAGATCGCCCAGAATCTCGCAGCCGACGCTCCCTACCGATGACGGGCCGGAACCGATGACCATCGCAATCTTCCTCTTCTACATTCTCGCTGGCGTCTGCATCGCTTCGGCGGTGATGGTCGTCTCGGCCAAAAATCCGGTGCATTCGGTGCTGTTCCTCATCCTTGCCTTCTTCAACGCCGCCGGGCTGTTCGTGCTCATCGGCGCCGAATATCTGGCGATGGTGCTGGTGGTCGTCTATGTCGGTGCCGTGGCGGTGCTGTTCATGTTCGTCGTGATGATGCTGGACATCAATTTCGTGCAGATGCGCGAGGGTTTTCTCCAGTATCTGCCGGTGGGCGGGCTGATCGGCCTGATCCTCCTGCTCGAGCTCATCATGGTGGGCAGTGCCTGGACCACGGCCGAGGGCTGGCAGGCGGCCGTGCCGGCACCTGCGGACGTTTCCAA
>JAGREZ010000089.1:0-1193 GCA_020446285.1 Geminicoccaceae bacterium | reverse complement strand
ATCGGCCGCCAGGTCAACCGGACCGCCGGGGAGACTGTCGAACTCAGGAAGGTCAAGTCGGGAGCAGGCATCTGATGAGCGTCCCCCTTTCACACTTCCTGACGCTTGCGGCGATCCTCTTCACGACGGGGGTCTTCGGCATCTTTCTCAATCGAAAGAACGTCATCATCATCCTGATGTCGATCGAGCTGATCCTGCTCGCCATCAACATCCAGTTCGTCGCTTTCTCGGTGCAGCTCGGTGATCTCGCCGGACAGGTGTTCGCGATGTTCATCATCACGGTTGCGGCCGCCGAAGCCGCCATCGGGCTTGCCATTCTCGTCGTCTATTTCCGCAATCGCGGGTCCATCGAGGTGGACGACATCAACATGATGAAGGGCTGAGGGACGCCGTGCAGCACATCATCCTCGTCTTCTCGCCGCTTCTGGGTGCGATCATTGCCGGCTTCTTCGGCCGCCTGATCGGCGACCGGGGCGCGCAGATCGTCACCTGCGGCTTTATGGGCCTGTCGGCGCTCATGGCGGTTCTGGGCCTGTTCCAGAACGTCTATGCCGAAGGCTACACCGTGCCGGTGTTCAGCTTCATCCATGTCGGCACGCTCGAGGTCGACTGGGCGTTGCGCGTCGATCCGCTCTCCTCGGTGATGATGTTCGTCGTCGCCTTCTGCTCGATGCTCATCCATGTCTACTCCGTGGGCTACATGTCGCATGACAGGTCGATTCCGCGGTTCATGGCCTATCTGTCCTTCTTCACCTTCGCCATGCTCATGCTGGTGACGAGCGACAATCTCATACAGCTGTTCTTCGGCTGGGAGGGTGTCGGCGTCGCCTCCTATCTGCTCATCGGCTTCTGGTACACCAAGCCCTCGGCATGTGCCGCAGCGATCAAGGCCTTCATCGTCAATCGCGTGGGCGACTTCGCCCTGATGCTCGGACTTGCCGGCATCTATCTCGTCTTCGACAGTCTGCAATATGACGTGATCTTCGCCCAGGTGAGCGAGGTCGCGGCGACGGAACTGGTGGTCTGGGGTTCCACCTTCGAGACGCTCAACGTCCTCTGCATCCTCCTCTTCATCGGTGCGATGGGCAAGTCGGCCCAGCTCGGCCTGCACACCTGGCTGCCGGACGCGATGGAAGGCCCCACGCCCGTCTCCGCGCTCATCCATGCGGCGACCATGGTCACCGCCGGCGTCT
>JAGREZ010000571.1 GCA_020446285.1 Geminicoccaceae bacterium | reverse complement strand
CGCAGGATGGGGCATGCCGGGGCGATCGTAAGTGGCAACCGCGGCTCTCACGCTGCCAAGCGCGCCGCCTTCGAACGCGCCGGCGTTCGTGTCGTCCCGACGCCGGCCGGCATTCCCGACGCCCTGCAGATCTGAACATGGGCCAGCGTTCGTTTTGCGTTTCGGGCGCGCCTGATACGGCTCACGCGAGGCCCGGCTCGTCGCCGATCAGATCCAGTTCGTGTGCGCCGATCGTGCGTCCCTTGCCATTGCGCTTGCAGGCGTAGAGGGCGCGATCGGCATTCGCGAGCAACTCGTCAGCGGTGGAGGTGGCGGCGGGAGCGATGGCATAGCCAACGGAAACGCCGGCATCCAGGGTCGTCCCATCGATCACGAAGGGTTCGGCCATGCGGTCGACCACCCGCTGACAGGTCGCCCGGGCTTCCTCCACCGTTTCGCATGACGAGAGGACCACGCCGAATTCGTCACCGCCGATACGCGCTGGCAGATCCTGCTGCTTGAGCGTGCCGGTCAGACGTCTCGCAAAGATCTGCAGAACCTTGTCGCCCATCTGGTGGCCGTGGATGTCGTTGACGCTCTTGAACCCGTCGAGATCGAGCAGGGCCACCGCCAGCGACCGGTTGCCGACAGCGCGGGCAGCAATCGTTTCGTCGAGCACCGCAGCAAAGCGGGTCCTGTTGGCAAGGCTCGTGAGCTGGTCGAAAAAAGCAAGCTGGCGGATGCCCGCCTCGGCGAGACGCTGTTCCGTCATCTCGTGAAAGATCACCTGAAGCCCGACAGGTTCGCCGCGATCATTCCGGTCGATATGGAAGGCGATCTCGAAATGCTCGACACGACCGTCGCGATGCGGAAGCTGGGCGTCGATCCGATCCCGTGGCCAGTCTGCCGGAGCTTCGAAGGCAAGCTGTGCGCGTTCACGCAATCGCCGGCTGTCGGCACCGCAAAAGGCCGAGAAAAGCTCCTCGATGCCGTCGATCCGCCGTGTCGGATCGAGACCGAGCAGAAGCGGGAGGTTGGGCGAGAGGCAGACCTCCTGCTCGGCGAAATCGATATAGACGCTGGCCAGGCGGGCGAGCGTCTCTGCGCGTTGCAGCATGCGCAGGCTGAGATCATGCAGTCGGTGGCACCGAAGCGGTACACCGGTTTCGCCCGAACAGGACAATGCGAATCGGGGCGTTGGCGGTTGGTGTGGCATTGGGAACTGCGTGCCGCCGGATTCCTCCGGAAACATGCCTGATATGGCCATGCCCGAGACGAGATTTCCCGGAAATTTCTGCAGGACGACCATGATTGAATGCTGGCCGCAAGAGCTGTCGATCCGGCATTCGTTCGTTGAACCAGCGCCGAGCTCTTCCATGGCCCGTGCCATGCGATCGGCATTCTGCCGGCCGATGACATGCTCAAGCGGTCCGCGCGTCTCGGGACTTTCGGCAAACCCGGCCAGCGGCTCGCTTAATGCAAGACAGCTCACGCCATCGGTCAACAACGCCGGACGGTTACAATCCGTAATCAGAAGCGCCAGCCAGTCAATGGCCCTGCAATCGAGCATCATACCTTCCAGATCGAGGAATGATGCCGATGGTAAAATACACATCTTAACAGCGTATTGACGAAACACCGATTGCAGTGATGTCAGATATCAGCCCGCCGGGAGATCGTTCGCGGTGCTGCGGAACCTGCAATGAAGCATATGCCGTCCGACACCGCGAGGCGTAGTTGAAAGGACTGGCTCGTCACGAATTTCAGCACACCGGGAAAGTTGCCAAATATGGACGCGAGCGTGGTCGCAGTTCAATACCACACCCCGCTTCGGGCATGCCTGGAGCGGGGTGTGGGTGTTCTACGGTTGGTCGCGCGACTGGCAATGCGCTCAGTGGTTGCGACGTGGTGAGCCGTGTCTTTCGACGATGTTGAGGTGGAGGACCGCCGGTTCCAGGCAGGCGCCGGTGGAAAGCTGGCCGATCATCGAGCGCTGGATCTCCTGCCAGGGCGTCTGGCTCGGCGGGATGTCGGGCTGCATGGTCCTCTGCCGTTCGGCGATTTCCTCTGCCGAAAGAACGACATCCATGGTCCGCTTGTGCACATCGAGGCGAACCTTGTCGCCGGATTTGAGGATGCGCAGATTACCACCCGCGGCTGCTTCCGGCGAGGCATTGAGAATTGACGGGCTTTCGGATGTCCCGGACTGGCGGCCATCGCCGATGGTCGGAAGCGCCTTGATACCCTTCTTGATGAGGGCTGCCGGTGGACGCATGTTCACGACCTCGGCAGCACCCGGATAACCGATCGGTCCGCAATTGCGGATGAAGAGGAAGCAATTCTCGTCGATATCGAGCGAAGGATCATCGATCCGGTGGTGATAATCCTCTGGGCCCTCGAAGACGACGGCACGACCCTCGAAGCCGCCATCCTGCATGTACTTGTCCTTGAACTCCGGTGTTACAACCGAGGTCTTCATGACGGCACTGTCGAATATGTTGCCGGAGATGATGACGAAACCGGCCTCGGGCATCATCGGGTCGTCATAGGGACGGATGACCTTGCGATCGACGTCGATGGAAAGCGCATCCTGATTCTCGCCATAGGTCTTGCCCGTCACGGTGAGCGCATCGTCATGCCAGCGGCCCTTCTTGCGCAACTCCTCGACCACGGCGGGAAGGCCGCCGGCGCGGTAATAATCCTCGCCGAGATATTTTCCGGCCGGCTGCATATCGACGAGAAGCGGGATATCGTGACCCATCTCCCAGTCCTT
>JAGREZ010000570.1 GCA_020446285.1 Geminicoccaceae bacterium | reverse complement strand
TCAAGATCCGGACGATGAACAATCCGGTCCACATGCAGATCGTGACCTCGCTCGGCGCCTCGCCGACGCCCATTCCCTGGACCGACCTCTATACCTCCCTGCAGACCGGTGTCGTCGACGGACAGGAGAATTCGCTCTCCACCTTCCGCGTGCCGAAGCTCGAGGAGGTCCAGAAGTTCATCATCCTCGACGGTCACGTCTATTCGGTGCTGATGCTCGCCATATCCGAGAAGTGGCTGTCAACGCTGCCCGACGATTTGCGCAAGGTCGTCGATGATGCGGCCGAGCATTACAAGGAGCTGAACCGCGTCATCTCCGTGGAAAACGAGGAAGCCGATCGCGAATATCTCGAGGCCAACGGCGTGACCATCATCGATCCGCCCCTTTCGGTGAAGGCGGATTTCCAGGCGAAGACCCAGGGTCCGGTCATCGAAAGCCTCAAGGGCAAGGTCGATCCCGACCTCCTGCAGGGTCTGCTCGACGCGGTCGCAGAGGCCGAAGCGAAGCTCTGATCCCCTGACCCTCTGATCGCCGGTCCGGGCCGTCCGCCCCCTTGCTGCGTTCGGGCGTGCGCCGGACCGGCCCTCTCCGGCCCGGTCTGGACAAGCCATGAAGCATGTGCTCGCACGATATTGCCGCGCGACCGCGATCTTCCTGTTCATCTGCATGGTGGCGATGGCCGCGATCATGAACAGTCTCGTCGTCACGCGCTATTTCTTTTCCTATTCGCCCTCATGGACCGAGGAAGTCACGCGCTACCTCATGGTCTGGATGGTCATGCTCGGAGCGGCGACCCTCGCACTCTTCGACGATCACATCACCCTCTATCTGTTTCGCGAGAAGATGGGGCACCGGGCGCGGCTCGTGCATGGCATCGTCGTCCGCGCCATCGTTCTCGCGGTGGCCGCCCTGACGGCCTGGACCGGCTACGTCTTCGCCTTTTCGATGTGGAACATCCTCGCTCCCGGAAGCGGCCTGTCGATGACCCTGCCGACGCTCGCGGTGCCGGTGTCCATGACGCTCATCGCGATCTTCGCGATCATCCGCATCCTCGGTGACGTCAGGGAACTGGCCGGCGGCGGGCCGCCGGAGCTGCCCGAGCAGTCCGACATCATGGACGGTTCCTTCAAGCCGGCGGATCCGGAGTAGAGCCCATGCCATTTGAAATCATCATGCTGCTGTTCTTCGCGATGATCCTTTTCGGGGTTCCCATCGCGTTCTCGATGATCGCGACCTCGGCACTCTATTTCGCCACCGGCCCGATCCCGAGTTTCGTCGAGCTCCTGCCGCAGAAGATCTTCGAAGGCACGGATTTCATCATCCTCACCGCCATACCCTTCTTCCTGCTCGCCGGCGAGCTGATGAACAAGTCCGGCATGGCCGAGAGGCTGATGCACTTCTCCAACCTCGTCATCGGCCGGGTACGGGGCGGTTTCGCCTATGTGAACGTCCTCGCCTCGCTGCTGTTCTCGGGGCTGACCGGCGTTGCCGTGGGCGATATCGCGGCTCTCGGCAAGCTCGAGGTCTATGCCATGGAGAAGGCCGGCTATCCGCGCGCCTTCGCGGCCGCGGTGACGGTGGCCTCGTCCCTCGTCGGGCCGATCATTCCGCCGAGCGGCATCATCATCCTCTATTGTGCGATCATGAACGTCTCGGTGGGCGGCATGTTCCTCGCCGCACTCATTCCGGGCGTGCTGCTGGCGCTCGCCGACATGCTGGTCATCGCCCTGCAGGCCAAGCCGCGCAACTTCCCGAAATCCGAAACCCAGCGCACCGCCCGCGAGCTCGTCAGCGGAACCAAGGACGCCGCCCTCGCACTGCTGATGCCGGTCTTTCTCATCGGTGGGATCGTCGGCGGTGTCATGACGCCGACCGAGGCCGCCGCCGTTTCCGTCGTCTATGCGCTGCTCGTCGGCGCACTCGTCTATCGCGCCTTCACCTGGTCGTCGCTCTATCGCATCATCTCGGGTTCGGCATTCGAGGCAGCGCGCCTCCTGTTCATGATCGGCTCCGCCCTGACGATGTCGTGGATCTTCGCGCTCGAGGACGTTTCCGGCATGGCGCGGGATTTCTTCGTCGCGATCGATGCCTCGACCATCGAGCTGATCCTGATCACCAATCTCTTGTTCCTGATCCTCGGCATGTTCATGGATTCGGCACTCGCACTCATCCTCTTCGGTCCGGTGGTCGCACCGCTCGCCTATGCCGCCGGCGTGGAACCGCTGCAGCTCGGCGTGATGCTGGTCGTCAACGTCACCGTCGGCCTCGCGACACCGCCCATCGGCAATGTCCTCTTCGCGATGTCGAGTGTCGTCAACCTGCGTGCCTCCGAGCTCGTGCGCGAACTGCTGCCGTTCCTTGCGATCAAGTTCGTGCTGCTCATCATCATCGGCCTCACTCCGGTGCTCACCACCGCCGTGCCGGCCTATTTCGGGTTCCGTTGACCGACGGACGGCGGAACGACAGTGACGCGGCGGCACTGCCGCCCTTGCAACCATACGGGGAAGATCCATGAAAATCACTTCGGCGGAAATCTTCTGCCTGCAGCTCTCGCTCGGGCAGGACATGGACAAGGTCGGCAACTGGCATCCGATCATCGTCAGGCTCGAGACCGACGACGGCATCTCCGGCATCGGCGAGGCTGGCCTCGCCTATGGCGTCGGCCAGCGCGGCGGTGCGGGGATGCTGCAGGATTTCGTCGAGGCGTTCGTGCTGGGGCGCAATCCGCTGGATACCGAGGCGATCTGGAACGACATGCAGCGTCTCTCCTTCTGGGGCGGTGCCTGCGGCCCGGTCATCAATGCGGCGATGAGCGCTGTCGACATCGCGCTTTGGGACATCAAGGGCAAGGCGCTGGACCAGCCGGTCTGGCAGCTCCTCGGCGGCCGGGTAAACGAGGATCTGCGCTGCTACGCCAGCCAGATTCAGTTCGGCTGGGACGGGAACTTCCGCGTCCATGGCGATGTGGATGCCTATGCGGAGGCGGCGCGCAACGCCATCGAACAGGGCTATGACGCGCTCAAGGTCGATCCGATCATGAATACCGAAGACGGCGGGATCGAACTGCCGCACCGTCTCAAGGGCGCTCTCGACAAGGCCATCATCGACC
>JAGREZ010000569.1:6140-7286 GCA_020446285.1 Geminicoccaceae bacterium | reverse complement strand
TTTGCAGCACTTTCACGAAGGCTTCTTCCGTCGTCATCTTCATCGCTGGCATTCCCGACCTTTTGACTTTTCTCGACGTTGGAGGGCCGGCATGCGCACGGCCCGGGGTTCAGCGCTTCCCTATACCATTTCCCGTACCCGCGTCACCATCGAGGTCGCTGCGGTTCGCCGATATCGCACCATACGGGAATGTGGTCGGACACGCCCTTGCCGGCGCGGGTCGAGGGATCCGCGTCCGAACCCTCGAGCCGGTCGAGAGCCTCGGGTGACAGGAGCAGGTGATCGATGCGCATACCCTCGTCACGCTCCCACGAGCCGCCGCGCATGTCCCACCAGCTGAACTGCCGGCGGGTGGCATGGACCGAACGAAACGCATCGTAAACGCCGTTCCACAGCATGGAACGGAACGCCCGTCGCTCATCGTCGTGAAAGCAGATCTCGCCGGCGCAGGCCCGCGGATCGTAGACGTCGATCGAATCGGGGGCGACATTGTAGTCACCGCCGATGACGAATGTTTCCCCGGCTTCGAGGAGAGCCCGGATTCGGCGTTGCAGACGGGCGAAGAAACGCATCTTGTAGTCGAACTTGTCACTGCCGACACTTGTGCCGTTGGGGACATAGACCGAGGCGACGCGCATGCCAGCGATCGTCGCCTCGATGTAGCGGGCCTGTTCGTCGCCCTCTTCGCCGTCGAGGCCGGTGCGTATATCGGTCAGCTCATGGCGGCTGAGGATCGCGACGCCGTTGAGGCCCGGCTGGCCGTGGATCGCGAGCCTGTAGCCGATCTCCTCGAAGGACGCTCCCGGAAACTTGTCGTCGGTTACCTTGGTTTCCTGCAGGAGGAGCACGTCGGGTGCATGATCCCGCAACCAGTCACGAACGATCTCCTCGCGCTTGCGGATCGAATTGACGTTCCAGGTGACGATCCGCATCTTGTTCCGTTTCCGCCGGTTTGATCGCTCAGATCGAGAAGGAGGTTCCGCAGCCGCAGGACGAACTGGCGTTGGGATTGTCGACCCTGAAGTATGAGCCGGTCAGGTTCTCGACATAGTCCAGTGTCGATCCCAGTACATACATGAGCGACATGCCGTCGACCACGACCGCCACACCGCCACGCTCGATCAGGATGTCGTCCGGCTCGCTGCT
>JAGREZ010000569.1:5071-6009 GCA_020446285.1 Geminicoccaceae bacterium | reverse complement strand
GGGGACGGACGTTCTTTGCCGGCTGTCGCCGTGGGCGCGTTTTCGACACTCATCATTCACACTCGCCTGGGTCGCGGATCACCCCGCATTTCCCGGATATGGTCATGCCATGATATGTATGCCGTTGACTGGACTTGTCAAACCCGCTTCATGCCGTCATGCAGGCCGTCATCCGCAATGACGGTCGAACCGTCGCGGCCGCCTTTGCCGGAAATCAGCTCTCCAGCCGAACGGGATCGTTCGATGCCGTCCCTTGCCGCCTTTGCCTGTCATCCCGATCTGACCGCCGGCCGGCTCGTGCCGGAAGAGGAGAGCCGGCATCGCTCGGTATTCCAGCGCGACCGGGACAGGGTGATCCACTCGACCGCCTTCCGCCGGCTCGAGCACAAGACGCAGGTGCTGGTCAATTTCGAGGGCGACCACTACCGCACGCGGCTGACGCATTCCCTTGAAGTGGCGCAGATTGCGCGGACGATCGCCCGTGCCCTTTCGGTCGACGAGGATCTGGCCGAGACCATAGCACTTGCGCACGATCTCGGTCACAGTCCCTTCGGTCATGCCGGCGAGGCCGCGCTCAACGAAGCGGCGCGCGATATTGGCGGTTTCGACCACAATCTGCAGTCCTTTCGCATCCTCACGCGGCTGGAACAGCGCTATGCCGGCTTCGACGGGATCAATCTCTCGGCGGAGACGCTCGAGGGGGTCATCAAGCACAACGGTCCGCTCGAACGGCCCTGGCCGCGCCAGATCGCCGAGCATCCGCAGGCTTCGGTGATGCATCTCGAACTCTTCGCGCCGCTGGAAGCGCAGATTGCCGGGATCGCCGACGATGTCGCCTATTGCAGCCACGATCTCGACGACGGCCTGCGCGCCTCCTTCTTCACACTGGAGGAACTCCGCCAATTGCCGCATATCGGCGCGATCGTCGGCAATGTCCT
>JAGREZ010000569.1:0-4940 GCA_020446285.1 Geminicoccaceae bacterium | reverse complement strand
CGCCGCGCCAGCGGGCCGGCAATCGGTTTTTCGGGCGAGATGCGCGAGGCGGTGAGTGCTTTGCGGTCGTTCTTGCATGCGCGCATGTATCGCCACTACAAGGTCTGCCGCATGACATTCAAGGCGACGCGGCTGGTGCGTGGCCTTTTCGATGCGCTGGTCGCCGAGCCGCGCTGTCTGCCGGATCGCTGGCGGGACGCCGCCGGGGAGCCGCGGAGCGAGGCGGCACGGGCGGCCGTCCGGGACTATATCGCCGGCATGACCGATCGCTATGCGATCGAGGAGCATGAACGGCTTTTCGACATGACGAGTTGGCATCCATGAACGTTTTCTCCACTCTACAGGCGAAGGTGACCGCCGCCCTCGAGGCCTTGCAGGAGCGGGGCGCACTGGCTCCGGGGCTCGATCTGTCCCGCATCGGTGTCGATCCGCCGCGCGATCCGGCCCATGGCGATGCCGCGACCAATGCGGCGATGGTGCTGGCCAGGGCGGCGAAGGTGAAGCCGATGGAGATCGCTGTTCCGCTCGCCGAGGCGCTGCTCGCGGACGCCGATATTCTTGCCGCCGAGGTGGCCCCTCCGGGTTTCGTCAATCTCAGGCTGGCGCCTGCCTTCTGGCAGTGCCAGATCGGCGTCATTCTCGGGGCGGGCGACGATTATGGCCGTTCGGCGATGGGCGGCGGCGAGAAGGTGAATGTCGAGTTCTGCTCCGCCAATCCGACCGGGCCGCTGCATGTGGGGCATGCGCGCGGTACGGTGATCGGCGATGCGCTGGCGAGCCTGCTCGAACATGCGGGCTTCGATGTCACCCGCGAATATTATGTCAATGACGGCGGCGCGCAGATCGAGGCACTGGCCCGCTCGGTCCATCATCGTTATCGCGAGATTCTGGGCGACGGGCCGGGCAGGATGCCGGAGGGGCTCTATCCGCTCGAGGAACTGATCCCGGTCGCACGGAAGCTGGCTGACGAGTACGGGCGAAAATACCTGGATACGGACGAGTCCGGATGGCGCGAACTCTTCGGCCGCGCCGGTGTGGAGGCGATGCTCGCTCGTATCAGGGAGGATGTCGCCGCCGCCGGTGTCATATTCGACCGGTTCAGCTCGGAACGGGAGCTGATCGAGAAGGGACGGGTCGACGAGGCGCTGGCCTTTCTCGAGGGAAAGGGGCTCATCTACGAGGGCACCCTGCCGCCGCCCAAGGGCAAGCCGGACGATGACTGGGAGGCGGTGCCGCAGCTTCTCTTCCGCTCGACCGAATTCGGCGACGACATCGACCGGCCGCTCAAGCGCTCGACCGGGGCCTGGACCTATTTCGCCGCCGACTTCGCCTATCATCTCGACAAGTACCGGCGCGGTTTCGGCCGGCAGATCGATGTCTGGGGGGCGGATCATGGCGGTTATGTCAGGCGGATGCAGGCGGCCGTGCGCGCGCTCAGCGAGGGCGATGCCGGGCTGGAGATCATACTCTGCCGCCTCGTCAGCCTGCTCGACGGAGGTGTGCCGCTGAAGATGTCGAAGCGTGCGGGACGCATCGTCTGGATGCGCGACGTCATCGACGAGGTCGGCAAGGATGCCTTCCGGTTCATCATGCTCACCCGCAAGAACGACGCGCCGCTGGAATTTGACCTGCAAAAGGTGATCGAGCAGTCGCGGGACAATCCGGTCTTCTATGTGCAGTATGCGCATGCGCGCATCTGTTCGGTCTTCCGCAACGCCGAGGCGGAAGGTTTCGCCGATCTTCTGCCTGCGGTATACGATGCGCGGGCCGCTGCCCGGCTTGGTGACGAGGCGGAAATGAATCTTCTTCGTCGTCTGTCACTCTTCCCGCGAACAATCGAGAGTGCGGCGACGCATCTGGAGCCGCATCGTGTCGCCTTTTACTTGCATGATGTCGCAAGTGACTTTCATACACTATGGACACGAGGCAAGGAGCTGACCGATTTGCGGTTCCTGCGAGCCGATGACCGGGAGCTGACCGCCGCCCGTCTGGCTCTGATCGGCGCGACCCGCGAGGTTCTTCGTGTCGGGATGGGGCTCATGGGTGTGACGCCCGTCGATGAAATGCACTGAGACAACCGTAGGAATCCCGAGATCCCGGTTGTCGAAAGAGAGGTTTTCAGATCGATGCGAGTACTGCGCTGGATCATCGGAGCATTGCTGCTGGTCGTTTTCGGCGCATTCACCGGCATTGTCTGGCTCGCCTACAGCGAGGACCGGAGCGCGCTGGGCGAAGCGCCACTCATCCGTGCCGACGCCGGGCCCTATCGCCACATGCCGGAAAAGCGCGGGGGACTGGCGGTGCTCAATGAAGGCTCGGCCATCGTCCAGGCGCTCGACCGGGGTCCCGAGCCGGCCATCGTCGAGAAGATCCTGCCGGTGCCCAAACCGGCACCGAAATCCTCGGCAGAGGTCCTGCCCGCGCAGGTGACGGTGAGGGGCGAGGCGTCCGGAAGCCGGCCTGCCAGTGTCCCCGTCGTCATCGCGCGCGATGTGCAGGGCAGGGGTGGAGATGTGCAGGGAGGTGCGGGCGGAGAGGCGAACGGATCGTCGATTCCGGCGGATCTTCCCGATGCGCTTGCCAGCGCCGATATCATCGCCAGTGCCGATCTGCCGCCGATCCCCGAATTCCAGCCCCAGACCCAGACCCAGACCCAGCAGACCCAGCAGCGGGAGCCCACCGCTCCGGCGATCGTCGGGGGTATCGCGGATGAGCCGCCTGTCACGACCCGGAGTATCACGGATCGACCGGATGCAACGGTACAGCCGACGCCCCGCGTGATCACGCTGTCACCATCGGAACTCCCGGTGGTCGATGCGCCGGAGCGGGCCGGTACGGCTGGATCCGCAGCTGTGGCGGGCAATGGTCGTCAAATGGCCGAGGCCGATGCCCGGACGGATGGAAACAACATTTCGGGTATCGGTCCGGTGGTGATCGATCCGACAGCGGCAGGGGCGGACGGCGGCGATCCCCGATCGGTCCTGCCGGCCACGGTCGGAACATCATCGGGCGGTACATCGCCGGGACAGGTAGCGGCAGCCGTCGTTCCTGCGAACATCGAACCATCGGCTGCGCCGGCCGGCGGAAATCTGGTGTCGCTCCTGGCCCAGCCGGGGAACTACCGCCTGCAGCTCGCCGCGTTCCGCACGCAGGAGCAGGCCGAGGATGCTACCGCCAGCCTGCGGCCGGTCCTCGATGGCATCGTTGCCGGCCTCGACCTGCGCATCGTGCGCGCGGAGACGGACAATGGTACGTTCTTCCGTGTCCAGACGGCCGATTCGACGGGCAGGGATGGCGCGAACGGTCTTTGTGAGGCACTCAAGGCCGCGGGTGGTGACTGTTTCGTTGCGTCCGGCGGGTCATGAATCCGGCCCGTGCGGTTGTCGTCGGGATCGAGGGCGAGCGGCTCTCGGAAAACGAGCGAAGGCTCTTCTGTGAATTCCCGCCGGCGGGGTTCATCCTGTTTCAGCGCAACTGTGTCTCGCGTCCGCAGCTTCGTGCGCTCGTCGCGGAACTCAAGGAGCTCTTCGAGGATCGCTGGGTTCCTGTCCTGATCGATCATGAAGGCGGACGGGTACAGCGCATGCGTCCACCGGTCTGGCGAAACCATCCGCCCGCCGGCCGGATCGGCGCGCTCGATGCCGGTCAACGGGAGACGGCCGTTCGTCTCTGGGCATCGCTTCTTGCGGCCGATCTTGCCGATGTCGGGATCGATGTGGATTGTGCGCCGGTCCTGGACATCCGGCGCCCGGAAACGACCGGTGCGATCGGCGACCGTGCCCTGTCGGACGATCCGCAAACCGTGGCTTCGCTCGGGCGGGCCTTCATCGCCACCATGCTCGACCACGGCGTTGCGCCCGTCATCAAGCATCTGCCGGGTCATGGCCGTGCGCGGGTCGATTCACATGAGCTCCTTCCGCGGCTCGCGGTGCCGGCGGACGAACTCGCAACGTTCGATTTCCTTCCCTTTGTCCAGTGCGCCGACAGGGCCCCGTTCGCGATGACTGCGCACATCGTGTTCGAGGCGCTGGATGCGGACCGGCCGGCGACCGAATCGGCTGCGGTGATCCGGGAGATCATTCGCGAACGCATCGGCTTTCGGGGCATTCTCTTCAGCGACGATCTGGGCATGAAGGCCCTTTCGGGGCCGGTCGATGAGCGGGCCATGCGCGCGCTCGCGGCGGGGGTCGACCTGCCATTGCATTGCAGTGGCGATTTCGGGGAGATGCGGGCCATTCTCACAAGTGTGCCGGTCATGCCGGAACCCCGCTTCGCGCTTCTGCAGGATCTGCGACCCGTGGCGGTGCCGTCCGCCCCGGACGGGGAGCGTCTGACCGCGCAGCTCGATCGGCTGCTTGCCTCTCATGCCTGAAAGCGGGCAGTTGCTCGAGATCGGCCATGCCATCTCCGTCTGGTTCCTGCCGGTGGTGATGGCGATCACGATGCACGAGGCCGCACATGGCTGGATGGCGGAAAGGCTCGGCGATGATACGGCGCGGCGGCTGGGCCGGGTCAGTTTCAATCCGATCCGCCATATCGATCCGTTCGGAACCCTGATCCTGCCGGGGCTCCTGCTGCTGGGCTCGTTTCTAGGCGGCCCCCGGGTGATCTTCGGCTGGGCCAAACCCGTGCCCGTGGCGTTTCACCGCCTCAACAACCCCAGGCGCGACATGATCTGGGTCGCGTTGGCCGGTCCCGGCATCAACATCCTTCTCGCGCTCTTCCTCTCGCTCTGCATGCATCTCGTTCTCATGGCTCCGCCGGGCGACGTGTCCTTGTGGATCTGGACCAATCTCGACAATGCGCTGCTGATCAATCTCGTGCTCGCATGCTTCAACATGCTGCCCATACCGCCGCTCGATGGCGGACGGGTGCTGACGGGGCTGTTGCCGGATCCGCTTGCCCGCCGCTTCGCGCGCATCGAGCGTTTCGGCATTCCG
>JAGREZ010000617.1:1307-1713 GCA_020446285.1 Geminicoccaceae bacterium | reverse complement strand
ACCAGAAGCGCAACAACGTCGTGGTATCGCGACGCGCGGTGGTCGAGCAGGAATACAGCGCCGAGCGCAGCCAGCTGCTCGACAACCTGAAGGAAGGTGACGTCGTCCGGGGCGTGGTCAAGAACCTGACCGACTACGGCGCGTTCGTCGACCTCGGCGGCCTCGACGGCCTGCTGCATGTCACCGACATTTCGTGGAAGCGGGTGAACAACCCCAACGAGGTGCTCGGCGTCGGCCAGACCGTGAAGGTCCAGGTCATCCGCTTCAATCGCGAGACCCAGCGCATCAGCCTCGGCATGAAGCAGCTCGAGGCCGATCCGTGGGAGGGTGTGGAGCTCAAATACCCGATGGGTGCGAAGTTCACCGGTCAGGTCACCAACATCACCGACTATGGCGCGTTCGTCGA
>JAGREZ010000617.1:0-1273 GCA_020446285.1 Geminicoccaceae bacterium | reverse complement strand
GAGATGAGCTGGACCAAGAAGAACATCCATCCCGGCAAGATCGTCTCCACCAGCCAGCAGGTCGAGGTGATGGTTCTCGAGGTCGATCCCGAGAAGCGCCGCATCTCGCTCGGTCTCAAGCAGACCGGGAGCAATCCCTGGGAGTCCTTTCAGGAAACCCATCCCGCCGGCACCGAGATCGAGGGCGAGATCCGCAACATCACCGAGTTCGGTCTCTTCATCGGTCTCGAACACGAGATCGACGGCATGGTGCACCTGTCCGACATCTCCTGGGCCGAGAGCGGCGATGAAGCCGTCCAGCGCTTCAACAAGGGCGATGTGGTCAAGGCCGTGGTGCTCGACGTGGATGTCGAGAAGGAGCGTATCAGTCTCGGCATGAAGCAGCTCGAGGCCGATCCGTTCAAGGAAGCCACCGCCGGCATCAAGCGCGGCGACCGTGTCACCTGCACGATCAAGGAGATCACCACGGGCGGCATCGAGGTCGAGACCTCCACCGGTGCCGTGGGCTTCATCCGCAAGGCGGATCTCTCCCGCGACCGCGACGAGCAGCGTCCCGACCGTTTCGCCGTCGGCGAGAAGGTCGATGCCAAGATCTCCAACATCGACGCCACGAGCCGGCGCATGACCCTCACCATCAAGGGTCTGCAGATCGAGGACGAGAAGCAGGCCATGGCCGAATATGGCTCGTCCGACAGCGGTGCCTCGCTCGGCGACATTCTCGGTGCGGCACTTCGCCAGAAGCAGGGCGAACAGGACGACAGCTGAAGCCGTCCGGCCGTTCAATTGATCCGAAGAGCGGCGTCACCGAAAGGTGGCGCCGTTTTTCATTGTCGCGGTCGTATGTATGGTTCCGCCCTCTCTTCCGGTCAGGAGTTTCGGTCATGCCCGCCCTTGAAAGCCTCGCGGCCATTCTTGCAGCCTTTCTGGTCGTGACGGTGTCACCGGGGCCGGCCAATATCGCCGTCGCCACCATCGCCATGAGCCGGGGACGCGGGCGTGGCCTTCGCTTCGGTCTCGGCCTCAGCACCGGACTGGCCTTCTGGGGCATCGTGGCGGCGACGGGCATGGGTGCCGTCCTTCAGGCTTCCGCCAATGCTCTCCTTTTCCTGAAGATCGCCGGCGGTCTCTATCTCCTGTGGCTTGCCCTGCAATCCTGCCGCTCGGCGCTGAAGCCCGTCCGCGAGGAAGCCGTCGATCGCAGTGGCGGCGGCGATTTCCTGCGGGGGCTCTTTCTCAATCTCTCCAATCCCAAGGCGGTCGTCGCCTGGATGGC
>JAGREZ010000088.1 GCA_020446285.1 Geminicoccaceae bacterium | reverse complement strand
TATCTAACGCAAATTGAGCCTTGTACAAATGGCCTGATAACCTATTTTTTTGATCGACGCTGGGGTCAGCAGGATTTTTACGTCAAATCAGCAATGATGCTCAAATGGTGGCCGCAAATCAGCAAACATATGATTACGTCCGATGTTGGCAGATGCTGGGAAATTCCATTTGTGTGGAATAGATCTGCTTTCAAGGATGTGACACCGCCAACCGATATTACTTAGAAGATTGATCGCGAACGAATCCGCGAGTGTTAAGGAACCGGCCACACTCACAGGTTCAGGCGCCACAATGAAATGGCTTGTGAACCAATCATTGCAGCGCTCGCCCTATCCGCTCGCTGTTCACGCAGCGCCCTTCTGCGGTTGCATGTCCTTGCCGTCGATTCCGGCGATCACGGTCGGCTTTTTCATCGCGTCGCGGCGGAAGGGTTCGCCGAGTTCCTGGTTGAGGAGGACTTCGATGAAGGTGGTCTTCTTCTCGTTCATCTGCGCGTCGACCGCCTTGCGCAGGGCGTCCGTCAGTTCGTCCATGGTCTGGACGCGCACGCCTTCGAAGCCGCATGCCCTGGCGATGCCGGCATAGGTGACGTCGGGATTGAGCTCCGTGCCGACAAAATTGTCCTCGTACCACAGTGTCGTATTGCGCTTTTCCGCACCCCACTGGAAGTTGCGGAAGACGACCATCGTGATCGCCGGCCAGCTCTCGCGGCCGCAGGAAGTCATCTCGTTCATGGAGATGCCGAAGGCGCCGTCGCCGGCGAAGCCGACAACGGGCGTGTCAGGGCAGCCGATCTTGGCACCGATGATCGAGGGAAAGCCGTAGCCGCAGGGGCCGAACAGGCCGGGGGCAAGATATTTGCGCCCCTTCTCGAAGGTCGGGTAGGCGTTGCCGATGGCGCAATTGTTGCCGATGTCGGATGAGATGATCGCATCTTCCGGCAATGCCGACTGGATGGCCCGCCATGCCATGCGCGGGCTCATCAGCTCCGGCTGCCGGTCGCGCGAACGCTCGTTCCAGGTGGTGCCGGGATCGTCTTCCTCATGGTCGAGCGAGGTCAGTTCCTGCGCCCATGCGGATTTCGTCTGCGTGATCAGATGCTTGCGGTCCTCGCGACCGGCGTCGCCGGCATCCGCTGCCAGCTCGTCGAGGATCTGTTCGGCCACCATCTTCGCATCGCCGATGATGCCGACGGCAACGGGCTTGGTCAGGCCGATGCGGTCGGGATTGATGTCGACCTGAATGAGCTTCGCATCATTCGGCCAGTAATCCATGCCGTAGCCGGGCAGGGTGGAGAAGGGATTGAGGCGCGTGCCCAGCGCCAGCACGACATCGGCCTTGCGGATCAGCTCCATGGCGGCCTTGGAACCATTATAGCCGAGCGGGCCGGCGAAGAGCGGATGCGAGCCGGGGAAGGCGTCGTTGTGCTGGTAATTGCAACAGACCGGTGCATCAAGCCGTTCGGCGAGCTTGCGCGAAGCGTCGATGCCGCCGGCGAGCACCACGCCGGCACCGTTGAGAATGACGGGAAACGTCGCCTCGCTCAGGAGCTTCGCCGCTTCGGCAATCGCGGCCGGACCGCCCGAGGGACGCTCGAACTCGATGATCGCCGGAAGCTGGATGTCGATGACCTGCGTCCAGAAATCGCGCGGGATGTTGATCTGCGCCGGGGCGGAGAGGCGGCGGGCCTTCATGATGACCCGGTTGAGCACCTCGGCGATGCGGGAGGCATCGCGGACTTCTTCCTGATAGCAGACCATGTCGCGGAAGAGAGCCATCTGCTCCACTTCCTGGAAGCCGCCCTGGCCNTTGTTGGCGGCCTGCGGGGTCACCACCAGCATCGGCGTGTGATTCCAGTAGGCGGTCTTGACGGCAGTGACGAAACCGGTGATGCCCGGTCCGTTCTGGGCGATGGCCATGGCCATCTTGCCGGTGGCGCGGCTGTAGCCGTCGCACATCAGCCCGCCATTGGTCTCGTG
>JAGREZ010000568.1 GCA_020446285.1 Geminicoccaceae bacterium | reverse complement strand
AAAAGGGACGGCGGATCGTGATGGTTGGCGGCTCGCGGCGCTCCGGGCGATCTCCGCGATCGTGCCGGTCACCGCGGTCATGCCGGTCGCCACGCTCGGGGCGCTCGCCCCGGTCTCCACTCTGTTCGTTCATCTGTCGTTACTCCGGTAGCGCCTGCTCAATTACGGTCGCGACGGCGATCGTCGCGGCTGTTCCTGGCCTGCATGAAGATCGACGGATTGTCGTCATGGTCATCGACCTTCACGGTCAGGTAGCGGATGACGTCGTCATGAATGCGCTCGTTGCGCTCGAGCTCGAAGATCGTGCTCGCGGGTGCCTCGACATTCATGTGAAGATAGTGGCCCTTGCGGTTCTTCTTGACCCGATAGGCCAGCGTCCGGAGTCCCCAGTACTCCGATTTCTTCACTTCGCCACCGTTCTCCTGGATGAGTTTGGTGAGCTCCTCGGCCAGCGATTGGGCCTGTGTACCGGAAAGATCCGGGCGTGCGATGAAAGTATGCTCGTAATACGGCATGAGTCCTTGGGTCTCCCTGGACTGCGACGAGCCCGCGCAACAACGGCCGGAAGAGCCATGTTCGCCCGGGTCGACAACAAGCGGCGAGATCGGGCCTCGCCGCGAAGACGAGAGGGTTATAGCGCCGGACCAGCGTCGCGCAAGGGAAATGCAGCGCCCTGTGTGTCATCGAGTGAAGACACCCTATTGGCCGTCGCCACCCGGTGCCGGAGCGAGTTCGAACCAGTGACGTGCCATCGTCGCCCAGCCGGGCGGCAGCATGTGGCCGCCATCGTGCAGGCAGAGGCGGATATCGCGGCCGCTCTCGCAACTCTCCCAGATGCGGCAGCGATACTGCGTGCCCATGTCGAAGCGATCGGGCTGGCTCCGGCAGGCATTGGTACGCCTGAGGAGATCGAGGGCGATGAACACGTCGCCCTGGTGCCAGCGCCCGATACCCCGCCCTTCGAGCGGGACGGTGGGGTCGGTGAAGCCATGAATGTGGAGCAGGCGCACCGGTCCGTCCGGACAGGATTCCGGCGGGTGCGGATTGCGCAGACCACCGGCCACCGGCGCGAAGGCGGCATAGGCACTGCCGCGGTAGCAGGCCAGATACCAGGCCATGGATCCGCCCGAGGAAAAACCCGAGACGAGGATCCGCTTCTCGTCGAGTGGCACGCGGCGACGGACATCGGCCATGACCGCGTCCGTGAAGGCGAGATCGTCGCGCGTGAAATCCGGCAGAGGCATGGACGGCCAGCCGCGTGGACGGTCCGGTGCACGACGCGCGCCGTTCGGGGCGATCACCAGATAGCCGCGATCGACGAACTCGCGACGCAATGTGGCACTCCTGAAGGTGGTCAGGGCCGAGGAATTGTGCCCGTGGAAGAAGAGCAGCGAGGGCAGGGGAGTCGTTCCATCCCAATGTTCGGGGAAGACGAGCAGATAGTCGCCTTCGGCGACCGTGCAGGGATTGTCGGGCTGGCATGGTCTCTGGTCGGCTGGCGCTGCCCGTGGTGCGGCCAGCGGCGCGGCGATGGCGAGGAGCAGGGCCAGCAGGACACGGGGTATCGACCGGAAAACGGGCTGTAGCGGCGGGCTTGTCGGGAACATCGCGAAGGTCTCTCCGGCGCCGGTTATGCTGTGAGGGCGACCGCCTCACATTGACTGCAACGGCGCGAAAGAAAAGGCAGTGGCCATCACGAGTCCGCGCGCGGCGCCGGCCCGGCCGTTGCGGCCCGTTGCAAACGGGAACCTTCCCGAAACGCGGATCGCGCCGGGATTCGTGCCCGAGCCGGACGATGACCAATGCTTCACCATCGGTCGTGAATGCTGTTAACCAGTGTTTTACCTTCGTGTGGCATTGTGCGGGTGACCGCGGCCCTGTCTCGCGAGGACAGGCCGGATGCAAGGCACGCCAGTGCACGGGATTGAAAAGCATGGTTCTCTCCAGGCTGCTCGGCGCCTCGAAAGCGTCGGGTGCGAAGGGAAAAAAGGAAGACGGAGGCGACGAGGAGGCGTTCGTGCTCTACCCGCCCCGCACGCCATCCGGGCTCAACCCTCTCGATTTCGGGGATTTCGCAAAACGTATCGAAGCCTTCCGCAAGGCGCACATTTCCTTTCCCGACCACCGGACACGAGGGTGCCTGCAGATTCTCGAACTCGACCGTGTACGGTTCCGGTTCGGCAGGCGCTGGCCGTCGATCAAGGAAAAGGCGTTCCAGATGGTCGAGAGCGCCCTGCACAAGAATCTCGGCGAACATGATGTCTATGTCGCCAACGGCGAAAACGAGATCTATGTGTTCTCGACCGGTGTCGAGCACGGCGCCGCCGACACGCGCGGGCGTCTGATCGCCGCGGAAATCACCGGACGCCTGTGCGGCACGGTTCCGGGCGGTACGGCCATCCGCGTCAAGACCATGCCCTTCGATTTCGGTCTCGGTCTGCAGGATGTCACGAGTTTCCGGCAATTGCTTCAGCGGGTCGAAGCCTATGGCAAGACCATCGACAGCGCGGAAATCAAGCTCTTCAACGACAATGTCGAGAATCTGC
>JAGREZ010000087.1 GCA_020446285.1 Geminicoccaceae bacterium | reverse complement strand
GAGGCGCAGGGCCGCATGACCCTGCTCGACCAGAACAAGGTCATCCGCCCGCACCGCTCCTTCCGCCTGTTCGCCACCGCCAACACGGTGGGCCTCGGCGATACCTCGGGCCTCTATCACGGCACGCAGCAGATCAATCAGGGCCAGATGGACCGCTGGTCGGTGGTGACCCAGCTCAACTATCTGCATCATGACGACGAGTGCGGGATCGTGCTCGCCAAATGCCCGTCGCTGGACAACGCCGAAGGCCGGAAGCGGATCGATTCCATGGTCCGTCTCGCCGATCTCACCCGCCGCGGCTTCGTCGCCGGCGACATCTCCACGGTCATGTCGCCGCGCACGGTCATCACCTGGGCGGAGAACAACGACATCTTCGGAGATCTGGCGTTTGCCTTCCGCGTGACCTTCCTCAACAAGTGCGACGAGGCCGAACGGCATATCATCGCCGAATATTACCAGCGCTGCTTCGGCACCGAATTGCCCGAATCGGTCGCCAGTCTGGTCCATGCCTGATCATCTGCACGATTTCGAACGGGCGGTCGCCAGTACGGCGCGGGCGATTTCCGGCGAGCGCACCCTCGAGGTCAGCTTTCGCGGTTCCGGCAAGCGCGGTTCCGGCAAGCAGCAATCGCCGGCAGCACAGGGCTCGGCAGCACAGGGCAATGTGCTGCGCGTGGCACCGCCGCGTCAGGACTGGGCCGAACACGAGATCGCGCGGGTGCGCGGCGAGGCGGACAGCCATTCGCTCAGGCTGAGGCATCATGACAATGCCACCCACAGACGGTTCGCGCCGACGGGTGAAGTCGCGTCGCTGCTCTATGACGGGCTCGAACAGGTGCGTGTCGAGATGCTCGGCAGCCGCGACATGGCGGGACTCCGGGCCAATCTCGAACAGCTGTTCCAGACCCGCAGCGAAGGGGCGGGAGCCGACCGCGACGGCAACATGGCCGAGATCGTCGAGCTCTACATGCGCGAGAAGATGCTCGGCTACGAACTGTCGGAGAACCAGCAGGACCAGCTTTCCGCCTGGCGCGACTGGCTCGGCGAGCGTGTCGACGAGGTCATGCCCACGCTCGAACAGGAACTTGCCAACCAGGATGCCTTCGCCCGCAAGGTCCGCGACCTGCTGAGCGATCTGGGGCTCGCGGAAGAGCTGGTCGATCATCCCGAGGACACCGATCCCAATGAGGAGGAGCAGGAGGACGATTCTTCCTCCGACGGACCGGCGGACACTACCGGAGAACAGGATACCGAGGCCAGCGAACAGGACGCACAGGCTCAGGCTGATCAGGATTCGAGCGGCGAGGCGGGCGATGACGACATGTCCGCCGAAGCCGAGACCGACGACAGCGCCGAACCCGGCGGCGACAATGAGGAAAGCGACGACAGTGCGGTCAATCGCCCGAACCATGTGCCGCCCGGCGCGGAGCATCTGGCGTACCGCGTCTTCTCCAACCAGTTTGACGAGGTGGTGACGGTCGATGAACTGTGCGGCCCCTCGGAACTCACCCGCCTGCGCGCCCAGCTCGATGCGACGCTCGCCCGCTTCGAGGGGATGATCGGCCGGATCGCCAATCGCCTGCAGCGCAAGCTCATGGCGCAGCAGCAGCGTTCATGGCTGTTCGATCTCGATGAGGGGATCCTCGATTCCGCCAGACTGGCGCGCATCGTCGCCAATCCGACCGTGCCGCTCTCCTACAAGATGGAACAGGAAACCGAGTTCCGCGACACGGTGGTAACACTCCTGATCGACAATTCCGGTTCGATGCGCGGGCGGCCGATCGCGGTGGCGGCGATGACGGCCGATATCCTCGCGCGCACACTGGAACGCTGCGGCGTCAAGGTCGAGATCCTCGGTTTCACCACCAAGGCCTGGAAGGGCGGCCAGTCCCGCGAGACCTGGCTCAAGGCCGACAAGCCGGCCAATCCGGGCCGCCTCAATGACCTGCGTCATATCATCTACAAGCCGGCCGATGCGCCGTGGCGCCGCGCAAGGCGTTCGCTCGGGCTCATGCTGCGGGAAGGCCTGCTCAAGGAGAACATCGACGGCGAGGCAATCCTCTGGGCCCATCAGCGTCTCCTCGGGCGGCCCGAACAGCGGCGGATCCTCATGGTGATCTCCGACGGCGCGCCGGTGGATGACAGCACGCTTTCAGCCAATCCGGGCAATTATCTCGAAAAGCATCTGCGCGACACGATCGAATTCATCGAGACACGTTCCGACGTCCAGCTCCTCGCCATCGGCATCGGCCACGACGTCACCCGCTACTATCGCCGCGCGGTGACCATCAGCGACCCCGAACAGCTCGGCGGCACGGTCCTCAAGGAACTCTCCGCCCTCTTCGACGACGATCCCCGAGCGAGCCGCTGAAGCGGACGGTGGCTGTGTGCCCCGGATTTTCGGCAGTCGAACCGGACTATTCCCCTGTTTTCAGATTCAAGGACCCCAGCATCATTCCCGGATTCCGCAATTGGCGTGCGGCCGTCAGAATTCCGGAAGCATCAAGCGGCCTTGGTTTTCGTGGAAACCGGGCGTTTGGGGCAAAAACTGGCCCGGCCCTTGAAAAATGGTGCCGCCAGAGAGAATTGAACTCTCGACCTCACCCTTACCAAGGGTGCGCTCTACCACTGAGCTACGGCGGCTGCGGGCGTGCTAATGCCATAGCGGCGGGGTATGTGCAAGTCCGGGATGCGATAACGGGTGATGATGGCATGACGGGAAAGAGGGAGACGGGCGAGCGGGCGGAGGCGCTTGCGCGGCGGATGCGGGAGAACCTGCTCAAGCGCAAGGCGCAGGCGCGGGCGCGGGCCGCCGGCGGACGGCCATCCGGCTCGCAAGCCGCGGGCGACGGGGAAGCCGCGGGTTGCGGCGAGCCCGCAGGGAAGCAGCCTCTTGGATCGACCGGCGACGGATGCTAGTGCATCGGCAGGGAGGAGGCCGGATGCCGGCCAGCCACCCGGATCACGGGGCACCGGATCGCAGGACGGATGACGGCATGACTGAGAGAATGCGGCTTCGTGCCGAGGATATCGAGGATCTGGCGGTGATCGCGGCCCTCCTGCAGGACGCACGGCTGTCGCTCGCGGAGATGGTCTACGATCCGAAGGAGAACCGCTTTGCCGCCGCCTTCACGCGCTATCGCCGGGAACTCGGGTACGATCCGGCGACCTGTGCGGGGTTGACCGAAATCTCCACGGCACTGGTGTTCGACTGCATCGACGAAGTGAAGCATCGCGGTCTCGATCCGGACAGTCCGGCACAGGAATTCGCGCTTTTGACCATCGCCACGGAACCGGGCGAGACGTGGCTGTTCCACATCAATCTCATCTTCGAGGGCGATCGGGCGATCCAGCTGCGCAGCGACTGCATCGATTGCCGGCTCGATGATTTCGGCGAGGCCCACCGCAGCGTCAGGACACCCTGCGATCACTTCGCCGCCCTGCTCGGCGCCGGAGCGTCAGCCAGGCCGGAGCAACGTGGCGAGGGCGAAGATGGCGAGACGGACGGGCACGGTCCGGCGGAACGGCCATGAGCGAAGCGCTCGCGGGAAGCACAACGGCGAGGATCGGCTCGATCCGGCTCGACGAGGGTTCCATCGTGCGCTGGAACCCGGAAATCGAGCATGAGCGCGATGTCGCCATCTTCGATCTGCTCGAGGACAATCATTTCGCCGTCAATGGCGGGCCGGACGGGCCCTTCGAAGTCCTGCTCTCGCTGCGCGACGCGACGGTGATCATGGACGTCACCGGCACGGCGGCGGCGGGCGGGTCCGGGAACCGGGCGGAAATCTCCCTGTCGGTGCGTCCGCTCAGACGCATCATCAAGGACTATTTCATGATCTGTGAAACCTATCTCGACGCCATCAAGGGGGCGACGCCGAGCCGGATCGAGGCGCTCGACATGGCAAGGCGCGGCCTGCACAACGAAGGGGCGGAAATGCTGAAGGACGGGTTATCCGGCAAGGTCGAGATCGACGACAACACGGCGCGACGCCTGTTCACACTCGTCTGCGTACTGCATCTGCGCGGCTGAGAGGGGCGCCGTCATGGACGAGCTTCCCGGCAGCGTGCTCTTCGCCTGCACCGTGAACCAGATCCGCTCTCCCATGGCCGAGGCGATGCTCAAGTTCGTGCATGGCCGGCGGGTCTTCGTGCAGAGCGCCGGTGTGCGCCCCGGCGATACGGTCGATGGATTCGCCGTTGCGGTCATGGACGAGATGGGCCTCGACATTTCCACACACATTCCCCGTTCGTTCGATGCGCTGGACGACGATTTTTTCGATCTGGTCATATCCCTCTCGCCGGAAGCCCAGCATCGCGCCGTCGAACTGACCCGGCACTCGCACTGCGAGATCGAGTTCTGGCCGACGATGGATCCGAGCCTCGCGCAGGGAACCCGGGAGCAAAGGCTCGAAGTCTACCGGGATCTGCGCGACGAGCTCTACCGGCGGATCACCGAGCGCTTCCGCCCGCAACAGGCGCCCAGGGTCTGACCCGGCCTGCCGGCAGCGCCTAGTGCACCGGCGCATTCACTCCGTTCATTCGCCAATACACCAGCTCCTTGTTTTTGCATCAATTTGTCCAGACAGATCCGTACGATCTGTCTGGATCGATGCACCAGCATACATGGATGCCGGATCACGAAACCCGCATATTTACTGACATTTGACTTTGGAATCGCCGGTCAGCAGCCACCCAGCCGATGCTTGTCTTGCCCGCGGTTTATGGCATACCTCGAAGACAACAATGATAACGGAGGTTCCCATGCCCAGAACAGGCTTGTTGCAGCTGTCGATGCTTGCGGCGATTCTCGTGCCTGTCGCCGCCTCGGCGGAAACGACGATCGTCGTCTCGAGCTGGGCTCCGCCGACCCACACGATCAATGCCAATGTCTGGCCGGCATGGGCCGGGATGGTGGAGAAGGCCACCGGCGGCCGTGTCCGTGTGAAGATCGAATATGGCCTCGCACCACCGCCGGCGCAATTCGACATCATCCTCGACGGCGCCGCCGACGCGACATGGATGTTCCATGGCTACAATCCGGGCCGTTTCGTCGCCACCCAGCTCGTCGAGCTGCCGGGCAACACCGCCGGCGCGGAGGCGGTTTCAGCCGCCTACTGGCAGGTCCACGAACGCTATCTGTCGGCGGCGGACGAGCATCGCGGCGTCAAGCTCATCGGCCTGACCGCACACGGTCCCGGCCATCTGCACACCCGCGAGCCGGTCGCAGCACTCGATGAAGTCGAGGGGCTCAAGATCCGTGTCGGTGGCGGCGTTTCCAGCGACATCGCTGAACGCCTCGGCATCATCGGAGTGAATGTCCCGGCTCCGCAGGTCTACGAGACCGTCGCTTCCGGTGTCGCCGACGGCGTCCTGATGCCGATGGAGACCAAACAGAGCTTCCGGCTGGCGGAAGTCGCTCCCTATACCCTTGAACTGCCCGGCGGCTTCTACAACGGAAGCTTCGCGTTCATCATGAATCAGGACACGTTCGACAGCCTTTCGCCCGAGGATCAGGAAGCGCTCATGAGCGTTTCCGGCATCGAACTGTCGAAGCTCGCCGGCCGCGCCTGGGAAAAGGCCGACGAGGAGGGTGTCGAATTCGCGATCGGCGAAGGCAACACCTTCACGCTGGCCGATGAGGCCGTCATCGCCGAATTCAGGGACAGGACCGAGGACATACGGCAGACCGTCATCGAGCGGATCGACGGTCTCGGCATCGACGCCGAGGCGGCCCTCGCCGACCTGCAGGCGCTTTCGGCCCATCCCGACTGATGGCGAACGGAAGCGATGGCCGGGCCGTTCATCTGACGACCCGGCTGCTGCGGACGATCTCGGCGACGACCCTGTTCTGCCTGATGCTCCTCACCTGCATCGACGTGGCCGGCCGCTATCTGTTCGACCACCCGATCCAGGGCGCCACCGAGCTTACCATGATGGGCATGGGACTCATGGTCTTTTCCGCCCTGCCCGTCGTCACCCTCAACGGCGGCCATGTCACCGTGGATCTGTTCGACCCGTTCCTTTCCCGAACGGCCGGACGTCTGCGTGATCTCCTTACCGGCCTCGTCAGCGCGTTCGTCCTGACGGTGATCGCCTGGCGGGTCGGGATCCTCGCCGAACGGGCCCACGGTTACGGCGACATGACCCCCTATCTGCGCATTCCCCGCTGGCCGCTCGTCGCAACCATCGCATTCATGTCAGCCCTTGCCGCCATCGCCGCGTTGCTCGGATCCCTGCACCGTTGGCGGCACACGGCGGACGCGCGTCCCCGGGAAACGGCCTGAGCCATGCTCGTCTCCTCGATCGGGCTCGCCGCCGTCCTGCTGCTCGCCTTCCTCGGACTGCCCATCGCGTTTTCCATGGGCCTTGTCGGGGTCGCGGGCTTCGCCCTGCTCTCCAACATGACCGGTGCGCTCGGCATGGCCGCCCGGCTCACCGTCGACACGGCGCAGAATTACGGGCTTTCGGTCATTCCGCTGTTCATACTCATGGGCACCTTCGTCAATCGCGCCGGGCTCGCCTCGGAACTCTACACCGCCTCCAACGCCTTTCTCGGCCATCGAAGAGGCGGGCTTGCCATGGCCACCGTGGTTGCCTGCGGCGGCTTCAGCGCGATCTGCGGCAGCTCGCTCGCGACCGCCGCCACCATGTCGAAGGTGGCGATGCCGCCCATGCGCCGCTATGGCTACAGCGACCGCCTCGCCAGCGCCTCGATCGCCGCCGGCGGCACGCTCGGCATCCTCATTCCGCCATCGGTCGTTCTCGTGATCTACGGCATCCTGACGGAACAGAGCATCGGCAAGCTCTTCATCGCCGGCATCCTGCCGGGACTTCTCGGCATCCTTCTCTATCTTCTCGCCGTCCGGTTCACCGTCTGGCGCGATCCGGCGTCCGGACCGGCCGGCGAGCGCGCCGGGACTGCCCGAAGGCTGAGCTCCCTGCGCAATTCATGGGCGACACTGGCGCTCTTCCTCGTCGTCATCGGCGGCATCTATGGCGGCGTGTTCACGCCCACCGAGGCTGCGGGCGTGGGTGCCGGCGGGGCGTTGCTGATCGCACTGGTCCGCCGGCGCATGACCCTTGCCGATCTCGCCACCTGCCTGGTCGAGGCGGTCGAGACCAGCGTCAGCCTGTTCGCCATCCTCATCGGCGCGCTGCTCTTTTCCAACTTCGTCAACCGCGCCGGCCTGCCCGACGGACTGCTCGGCCTCGTCACCGGCTTCGACCTCACGCCCATGGGTGTGATCGTCGCGATCCTGCTCGTCTATATCCTCCTCGGCTGCGTCTTCGAGAGCCTGTCGATGATGCTGCTCACCGTGCCGATCTTCTATCCGCTGGTCGAAAGCCTCGGCTTCGACCTGATCTGGTTCGGCATCATCGTCGTCGTCGTCACCGAAATCAGCCTCATCACCCCGCCCGTCGGCCTCAATGTCTTCGTCCTGCGCGGCGTGCTTGGCGACGTCACCACCGCCACCATCTTCAGGGGCGTCACCCCCTTCTGGATCGCCGACATCCTCCGCCTCGCCATCCTCGTCCTCGTTCCGGCGATCTCGCTCTTCCTGCCGTCGCTCATGGGTTCCTGAACGCGGCGGCGCGGTCCATTTGTCGCCATGCCGTTGACGGCGGGGCCTGCCGCTGCTTTCGACAAAGGCAGTTGCCAATCGCGAGCCAGGCATGACCGAGAACATACTCCTTGAACGTGACGGAGCGATCGCCCGGATCACCTTCAACAATCCCGAAAAGCGCAACGCCATGTCGCTGGAGATGTGGCAGGGACTGGTTTGCGCGCTCGATGAGCTGGCGCAAACCGACGATCTGCGCGCGGTCATCCTTTGCGGCGCCGGCGGCAAGGCGTTCGTCTCGGGCGCCGACATCTCGAAATTCGAGACCGAGCGCGCATCCGCCGATGCGGTCGAGCGATACGAGGAGGTGACGGAGGAAGCACAGGAGCGGCTTGCCGGATTTCCGCTGCCGACGATCGCGCAGATCGACGGATGGTGCGTCGGTGGTGGCGTCGCCATCGCCCTTGCCTGCGATCTCCGCGTCTGTGGCGAGAGCTCGCGCTTCGCCATTCCCGCCGCCCGCCTCGGCGTCGGCTACGGCTTCAACGGTGTGAAACGCCTCGTCGAACTGGTCGGCCCGTCCGTGGCGCGGGAGATCTTCTACACCGCCGGCCGCATCAATGCCCCGCAGGCACTGCGCATCGGCCTCGTCAACCGCGTCG
>JAGREZ010000567.1 GCA_020446285.1 Geminicoccaceae bacterium | reverse complement strand
ACACCGCCCTTGCTCGCACCATAGGCGACCGACAGCGGCAGGCCGAAGATCGACAGCATCGAGCCGATGGTCACGATCTTGCCGCCGCCGCGCCGTTTCATCGCCGGATGGACCGCCTGACAGCCGCCGAAGACGGAATCCAGATTGGTGTCGATGACCGCCCGCCAGTCATCCTGCGTGTAGTCGGTCGGCAGCTTGCGCCGGTTGATCCCGGCATTGGCGATGAAGATGTCGAGGCCGCCGAAGCGTTCCTCGACCTCCGTGACCATCCGTTGCCGGGATGCCGCGTCGGTCACATCGGCGATGACGGCCATCGCTCCGTCGCCGAGCATCTCGACGGCGGCGGCGTTCTTGTCGGCATTGCGACCGGCGATCGCGACCCGTGCCCCGGCATCGGCGAGGCCCTTGGCCATGCCGAGACCGATACCGCCATTGCCGCCGGTAACGAGCGCAACCCTGCCTGTCAGATCGAAACTCATGAAACTTCTCCCCCCGAGGACGCGAACACTTCGCTGGAGCTATCACTTGCGGGCTCGGCACACAATCCGGGCGGCGATCCCGCACCGCCGGCGCGTTTTCGCGCGGTGGCGGCGAAAGGCGCAGTCCGCTGTTGCGGTTGGTGGAGTTGCGGACTTGCGAAATTGCCACAAGACAGCACATTACACATGAGGCAAAAGCGGGGGCGACCGCGCCCTGATCGAATTCGAGATCGGACAACGCAAGAGGGAGATGGACCCATGGCGGGCAACGATTCCGGCAAGCTCACGAAAGGCAGGCTGGCGACCGGCGGTGCTGTCGCCGCCCTGCTTGCTTCTCTCGTCTATGGTGGAAAGACGACCATCGACAAGAACGAGCTCGAATCGAGCATGGCCGACATCGAGGCCCGTTACGAGGATCAGCTGGCGGAGATCGAGGCGTCGCGAAGCGAGCTCGAATCCGGGATGGCCGGGGCCGATGAGAGGATCGCCGAACTGGGCGACAGTCTGGCACGGGCGCAGGGTGAACTGGAGGCGAGGACCGCCGAACTCGCGGAGCGCCAGAGTGCGCTCGACAGCTCGTCCGGCGAGATGTCCGGGCTCAGGGACTCGATCGGCGAGGCCGAGGCGACCATCGCCCGGCTGAATGACGAGATCGCCGCGGGCAATGACCAGATCGAGGCGGCGCGGGCCGAGATCGAGGCGCGCCAGAGCGCGCTTGCGGGTCTGGAACAGGAAAAGGCGCAGGATGCCGCCAATCTCGCATCCCAGCTGGCGCTCATGGGAAGCCGCGAGGCGGCGGCGCGCAACAGGCTGCGGATCGCCGAAGACGCCCTTGCCGACCTTCAGGACAAGCGCGTGTCGCTGGAAAGCGGCATCGAGGGACGCAACGAGGCGCTGGCGCAGGCGGGAGTGGAGGCGGCGGCACTGGAGAGCCACCTGCAGGGGCTTCAGGGCGAGCGCGATTCGCTTGCCGGACAGCTCGGTCTCGTCGAGGAGAATGTCGCATCGCTGGTGGCCGAGCGCGATGAACTCGAACGCGCCCGGCAGGCGAGCAAGGAGGCGCTGAACGAGAGCATGGCCAAGGTGGCGGTGCTCGATGCGCGCGTGCAGGAACTGACCGGCGAGCGCCAGCGGCTGGAGGACAATCTCGCCAGCAGCCGGGCGCAGCGCAACCAGCTTCTCGCCATGTCCGCCGAACAGTCGGCGAAGGTGGCCAGTCTGGGGGCCGTACTCCGCAGCGACCAGGCCGACATGTTCGGCCTCATCGGCGATCTGGAGGAGGGTGACCAGCGCAACGCGGTGGCAGCCGCCCTTGCCGAGCGCGGGCTCGATGTCGACTCGGCACTGGGCGGGGTCTCCAACGAAACCGCTGTCACGGCCGAACTGGAGCGGACGCGGGCCGAACTGGAGGCCGTGCAGTCGCGGCTTGCCGAGCAGGAGAATGCCGCGGCCGCGCGTGCGGACATGTTGCCGCTCTTCGGTGCGGAGATGGCCGAGCGGCTCGACGGCATCGTCAGCGGCCAGAACGAGCTTCGCGAGATGCTCGGCAGCCAGCAGTCGCTGATCGGCGAGAAGGACACCACCATTGCCTCGCTCGAAGCGAATGTCGCCTCGCTCGAGGAGCGGATCGCGCGGATATCGGCGGAACGGAACGCTCTCGGCGACCAGTTCGCATCGAGCCGGAACGAGATCGCCGACGCACGCCGGCAGGCCGAGGAACTCGCCGAGCGCTCGACCGGGCTGGAGCAGCGCCTCGCCGAGGCGGCGGCGCTCGCCGGCAGTCTGCGCGGCATCATCGGTGAAAAGGACGCGGAGATCGAAACGGCGGCGGAGGCGGGAAGCGCGCTTTCGGCCGAGATCGCCGCACTCCAGGAGGAGATTGCGGCAAAGGATGCCGAAATCGCCGATCTCGTCTCGACCATCGAGGCGTTGCGGGCGACCGCGACCGCCAAGGACGCGCGCGTGACCGAGCTTCTGGCCGCCCGCAACGCGCTCGAGGTGGCGCTTGCATCGGGCAAGGACGAGGCTGCCGATCTCGCCGACCGGCTCGAGGCCATGCGTGCCGCGAACGGTGCGAAGGACGAGCGGGTGACCGAGCTTCTGGGAGAACGCGCGGCGCTGGAGGCCCGCATTGCCGAAACCGAGGGCAGCCTGCAGGCGACCCGTTCCAATTTCGCCGATCTGCAGGCACAGGCGGAGGATCGCGGCGAGCGCAACGAGGCACTGTCGCAGGTGCAGGCGGAACTGACGGCGCAGCAGGCCGAGCAGGAAGAGGCGATCGCGGCGCTCGAAGCGTCGCTGGCCGAGGGCGAGAACCGGATCCAGACCCTGCAGGCCGAGCTGAATTCGGCAGTTTCCGGACTGGGAACGGCGGTCGCCGAGCGGGATGACCTTGCCAACCGGCTCGAAGGCGAGCGGGCGGAACAGGAAGAGGCCATTGCGGCACTCGAGGCGTCGCTGGTCGAGGGCGAGAACCGGATCCAGACCCTGCAGGCCGAGCTGAATTCGGCCATTTCCGGACTGGGAACGGCGGTCGCCGAACGGGATGACCTTGCCGAACGGCTCGAAGGCGAGCGGGCGAGCCATACCGAAGCCATGGCGGCGCTCGAATCCACCATGCAGGATGTCGAGGGCGAAACGACCGACCTCGCCGCGCGAAGGCAGACGCTCTCATCGGCCCTTGCCGCCGCCGAAAGCGCGCTTGCCGGCGGCAATGTGCGCATCGGCGAGCTCGAGACGGAGCGGGCCGAACAGGAAGAGGCGATGGCCGAACTCGAAGCCGCGCTCGTGGACGGACAGGGCCGTATCGAGACGCTGCAGGTGGAACTTGCGGATGCGGTTGCACAAAAAGATGCGCTTGCGGAAGAGC
>JAGREZ010000086.1:4818-6722 GCA_020446285.1 Geminicoccaceae bacterium | reverse complement strand
ATCTTGTCGTGGCGCCAGCGGTTTCTGTAGGTCTCTTCCCAGTCCCTGTTCTCGCGGGTGACCTCGCCATGCCCGTTGGCGAAGGTCTCCCGTTCCTTCGACTGGAGGAAATTCAGTCTGTCGAGGAGATGGCTCATCTTGCTGTCCCTTGATGTTTCGGTGACACGGGCGTCCCCGGACGCCGGTCGTGGCGGTTCGCGCTCATCGGGCGGGCTCGGCCTGTCCGGCTCCGGACATCACCGGCTTGCCGTGCCGTTCGAGGTCATGGAGAAGCCCGCCGGGCCGCGTGTAGAAGACCCAGGTGACGATGAGGCAGACCGCATAGAAGATCAGGAATGCCCAGAGCGCGCCGACGGGCGATCCGCTCATCGCGATCGAGGTGCCGTACGCCTTGGGGATGAAGAAGGCCCCATAGGCGGCGATGGCGCTGGTAAACGCGATGATCGCGGCACTCTCGCGTTCGGATTGCCGGCGCAGTGCCGTGCCTTCCAGTTCCGGCATCAGGCGCGGAACCTCGCGCCCCATGATCGCCGGGATCATCTGGAAGGTGGAGGCATTGCCGACGCCGGTCAGGAAGAACAGCGCCATGAACGCCGCGAAGAAGCCGACGAAACTGCCCGCACCCAGCGAAGCGATCACGCAGAGCACCGCGAGGATCATTCCGGCGAAGGTCCAGAACGTGACCCGCCCGCCGCCGAAGCGGTCGCTGACCCAGCCCGTACCGGCACGGCTGAGTGCGCCTACCAGCGGACCGAGGAACACGAACTGCAGCGCGTTCACCTCGGGAAAGGCGAGCCGGGTCAGCAGCGGGAAGCCGGCGGAATAGCCGATGAAGCTGCCGAAGGTTCCGGTGTAGAGCAGGCACATCAGCCAGTTGTGCTTGCGGCTGAAGATGATCGACTGTTCGCGGAAGCTCGCCCGCGCATCGGCGATGTCGTTCATGCCGAGCCAGGCAGCGATGGTGGCGACCAGGATGAACGGTACCCAGACGAAGCCCGCATTCTGCATCCACAGTTCGCCGCCCTCCGCCAGTGTCTGCGGCGCGCCGCCCATCGCCCCGAACACGCCGGCGGTGATGACGATCGGCACGAGAAACTGCATGACCGACACACCGAGATTGCCCAGCCCCGCATTCAGGGCGAGAGCATTGCCCTTTTCCGCCCTTGGGAAGAAGAAGGCGATATTGGCCATCGACGAGGCGAAATTGCCGCCGCCGAAGCCGCACAGGAGGGCGAGCGTGAGGAAGATCAGATAGGGTGTTTCCGGGTTCTGCACGGCATAGCCGATGCCCATGGCGGGCAGCAGCAGCGAGGCGGTGGAAAGCGTCGTCCACAGCCGGCCGCCGAAGATCGGCACCATGAAGCTGTAGAAGATCCGCAGCGTCGCTCCCGAAAGCCCCGGCAAGGCCGCCAGCCAGAAGAGCTGGCCGGTCGAGAACTCGAAGCCGATGGCGGGCAGCCGGGCCACGACCATCGACCAGACCATCCACACCGAAAAGGCGAGAAGCAGTGCCGGGATCGAGATCCACAGATTGCGGCTGGCGATCCGGCGCCCCTTGTCGGCCCAGAACGTCTCGTTCTCGGGCTCCCAGTCATCCAGCACCCGCGGCATTTCCGTCCTGCCCGGAACGTGGATTTCCTGAAGTTCCGGCAGTGTCGGCAGACTGTCGAGATGCTCGCCGAGTGCGGCGCGCTCCATTGCACGGATCGACAGGTGCATCCAGGCCAGCATGACCGCGACCAAAGCGAGCAGGATCGCGAAGCACGAGGTGAAGATGCCGGTAAGGTCGAGGGCCGCACCGAAGACGATCGGCAGGACGAAACCGCCGAGACCGCCGATCATGCCGACGAGACCGCCGACGGCACCGACATGCCGCGGATAGTAGACCGGGATGTGCTTGTAGA
>JAGREZ010000086.1:0-4813 GCA_020446285.1 Geminicoccaceae bacterium | reverse complement strand
CCGCCTTGCCGAGGCTCATGAAGAAACCGAGCCCGAACAGGATGATGACGAACGGCCAGAAATCCAGCTCGGTCGAGAACGCGATCGGCCCGTTCTTGCCCTGCACGACATAGTCGGTCGGCGGGTAGGACAGCATCATCAGGAAGATCAGCGAGAAACCGAACGTCCAGTACATGACCGTCCGCGCACCGAACTTGTCGGACAAATGACCGCCATAGGCGCGAAAGAGCGATGCCGACAGGCTGAACGAGGCCGCCGCCATGCCCGCGGTCGTGACATCGACGCCGTAGACGTCGATCAGGTAGTGCGGCATCCACAACGCCAAGGCGACGAAACCGCCGAAGACGAAGAAGTAGTAGAGCGAGAAGCGCCAGACCTGCAGGTTCTTCAAAGGTGCGAACTGTTCGGCCAGCGAGGGTGCGCGAATGCCCTTCGCACGACGATCGACGATCTCGGGATCGTCCTTGGCGAAGATAAAGAACAGCACGCCCATGATGGCGAGCCCCACCGCCCAGACATGGGCGACACCGTGCCAGCCATAGGCGACCATGACGAACGGTGCGAGGAACTTGGTCACCGCCGCACCGACATTGCCCGCACCGAAGATGCCAAGCGCGGTGCCCTGACGGCCGGCATCGTACCAGCGGCTCACATAGGCGACACCGATGATGAACGAGCCGCCCGCAAGGCCGATGCCCAGCGCCGCGATCAGATACATCGTGTAGCTGTCGGCGAGCGTGAGCAGCCAGGTCGCGCATGCGGTCAGCAGCATCTGCGCCGAGAAGACCAGCCGGCCACCATATTTCTCGGTCCAGACACCGAGAAACAGGCGGGTGACCGAGCCGGTCAGGATGGGCGTCGCGACGAGCAGGCCGAACTCCGATTCGCTCAGGCCCAGCTCGCCCTTGATGGCGACACCGATGATGGAAAAGATCGTCCAGACCGCGAAACAGGCGGTAAAGGCGAGCGTACTCAGGCCAAGTGCGCGGTTGCGGTCCGCGTGTGTGGCGGCAATCTGCATGAAGGGGTCTCCGGTGCTGCCGTGTTGTTCCGTTCCCGTAGGGATCGGGCAAAACCTGCAGCCGGATATCCGCATTTCCCTTGATCTGGATCAGAGATTCAAAAAATATGCTTATAAATAAATGACTTGCAGTCATTTATCATGAACGGTCGAGACTTGCGTCAGATCGGGCCATCGCACACCGCAATCATTGGATTGACATTTATCAATTCCGGCGTTGACTGGGGCTGAAAGGAGTTGCCGCCGATATGGACATGCCCTCGCCGGATTATCCGGAGGTTCGCCGCCTTCATCTGTTCTCGGGAATGGCCGGCGAGCATTACGGAGCGCTCATGCGCGGCGCCTATGTCCAGAACTTTCCGCCGCAGATCGAACTGATCACCGAGGGCGAGACGAGCGATTTCCTGCACATCATCCTGTCCGGCTCGGTCGACCTGTTCTCGAGCTGGAACGGGCGGGAAACCAGCATCGCGACCGTGCGGCCGATCTCGACCTTCATCCTCGCGGCGACGATCCGCGACGCACCCTACCTGATGTCGGCGCGCACGCTCGAAAAGAGCCGGATCGTGCTCATTCCGAGCCAGGACGTCCGCGCGGTCTTCGAGGTGGACAATGAATTCGCGCGCGCCATCGTCACGGAACTGGCCCAGCGTTACCGGGCCATCGTCAAGATCACCAAGAACCTCAAGCTGCGGACCTCGCTCGAGAGACTGGCGAACTATCTCCTGCAGCAAAGGGAACAGGCCGGCGGCGCATCCGCATTCGACCTCGAATTCGAGAAACGGCGCCTCGCCTCGCTGCTCGGCATGACACCCGAGAATCTCAGCCGCGCCTTCAAGGGATTGCGGCCCTACGGGGTCTCGGTGAAGGGCAACCACATCGTCATCGACATCGACAAGGGCATCGAGCGTTTCGCAAAGCCCGACCCGCTGATCGACGATCCCGATTCCTGAAACCGCACCCTTCGGCAATCCACCGGGGTAGCCCCCGGGGCTATCCGACGCTCTATCCCGCGGAAACCGCCTTGCCGTCGGCGAGTTCCTCGGGCGTGGCGTTGCGGATGCGGATGACGACATCGACCCGCTCGATCACCTTGCCCGCAGGCGCTTGCGGCACCTTGCCGATATCCACCGCATCGTCGGGAACATCGAAGATCTCGCCGGTACTCTTGTCGAAGAAATGGTGATGGGCGTGCGCCGTCGTGTCGAAATAGGACTGCCCCGAACCGACCACCACCTCGCCCATCAACCCGGCCTGGGTGAACTGGTGAAGCGTGTTGTAGATGGTCGCCAGCGAGACATGGATCCCCGCAAGCGAGGCCTCGTGATAGAGTTCCTCGGCGGTGACATGGCGCGGCGCGGTACGGATCAGAAGCTCGGCGAGAGCCAGTCTCTGTCGTGTCGGCCGCAGGCCGGCCTCGTTGAGACGGTTCATGGCCTGCTGTGAATGTTCGCTCATTGAGATGATCGTTCGCTTGGGGAAGACATTGAGTACCAATCTGGTACTCTTTGCCCTCCACGTCAAGCCGGCGCCATGCCGGCCAGCATATCGACGGGCATCAGCGTCCCGTCAGGATCCGCTCGACGAGCTCGCGAACCGTGGGAATGAAGCCATTCGAATAGAAGGGATCCTGTGCGAACCGATAGGCATTGTGACCTGAAAACATCAGCTGGTTCTCGAGACTGTCGCCGGTTCCGTGAGCGATGTCCTGCAATGTCTTCTGGATGCAGAAGGAACGCGGATCGGTGAGCTTGCCGGTGGTATAGTCGCCGTGATCCTTCCAGTTGCTGAAGCGGCAATGGCTCAAACAGCCCATGCAGTCGGCCTGATCGCGGCGGATCTGTCGGCCATCCTCCGGTGTCACGAAGATCATGGTGTCGTCCGGCGTGCGCATGGCGAGCGTGAACCCCTCGCCCTGCCACCGCCCGACACGCGCCAGATCCTCGTTGCTCATCCACACACCGCGACCGGCGCGGCCATGCTGGAAGAATGCCGTCCGGCCGTTTTCGCCGTCCTCTTCATCGCTGAACGCGACCTGACGTTCGGAACGCGCCGTGAGTTCGGCAAGGAAGTCGTTCTTGACGGCCGAAGAGTAGAAGCCGGTCGGGCTGAAACGGTGCAGCAGCACATCGCCGGGCTCCAGATTCAGGAGCCGCTGTTTCCATTCCTCGGGAATGGGGCTTTCACGCGTCAGGAGCGGACGGGTGCCGAACTGGAAGGCGATCGGCCCGAGTTCGTCACTGTCGATCCAGTCACTCCAGTCATCGAGATGCCAGACACCGCCGGCCATGACGATGGGAACCTCGTCGAGCCCGGCCTTGCGCATGGTGTTGCGCAGTTCGAGCACGCGATCATACGGATCTTCGGGCTGGCGCGGATCCTCGCTGTTGGAGAGGCCGTTATGGCCGCCCGCGAGCCAGGGATCCTCATAGACGACGGCACCGAGCCATTCGGAGAACTTGTGGTAGGAGCGCCGCCAGAGGGCATTGAAGGCCCGGCCCGAGGAGACGATGGGATAGTAGAACACACCGAATTCGGCGCATATCTGGGCAAGGCGATAGGGCATGCCGGCACCGCAGGTCACACCGTGCAGGAGCCCGCGCGCGCCTTCGAGCACGCCCCGCAGGACGCGCTCGCAACCGCCCATTTCCCACAGCACATTGAGGTGCAGGCGCCCCTCATTGCCGCGCAGGTCATGGGCGATCCGCGCCTGGCTGATCGCCCCGTTGATGGAATAGGCGATCAGTTCGTCATGCCGTTCCTGCCGGTCGCGGCCCTTGAAGACGAGCGGAACATAGTCGCCCCGCCCGTCGATCCAGTCGGCATTCACGCCGGAAATCGTGCCCACGCCGCCGGCCGACGCCCAGGCGCCGGCAGACTGCCCGTTGGAGACGGCAACACCCTTGCCACCCTCGACCAGGGGCCAGACTTCCGCGCCCGAGATGTTCATCGCCCGAACGATACTCATCGGCACGACTCCCTTGTGCTCGACATTCAGTTCGGTGCCCGGCTGCGACGCCGGCCATCGCCGCGACGCTCGCCACGGTCGCCCCTGTCCCCGCGATCACCGCGATCACCTCGATCGCCACGGTCCCGGTCCCCGCGATCACCCCGCGGCTCCCTCGGCTTGCGCTCGATCTGACGGAGCTCGCCGGTTTCCTGATCGACGGCGCGGCGGCTGAGCTTGATCTTGCCGCGATCGTCGATGGCCAGCACCGTGACCTTCACCTCGTCACCCTCATTGAGCACATCGGTGACCTTCTCCACCCGCTCATCCGTGAGCTCGGAGATGTGGCAGAGTCCGTCCTGCTGGCCGAGGAACGTGACGAAGGCACCGAAATCGACGACCCGCGCCACCTTGCCGTTATAGACCACGCCGATCTCGGGCTTGGCGGTCAGACCGCGGATCCAGTCCACCGCACGCTGGGCGGCGATGGCATCGGTAGAGGCGACCTTGACCAGTCCGGTATCGTCGATATCGACCTTGGTGCCGGTGGTCTCGGTGATCTCGCGGATCATCTTGCCGCCCGGGCCGATGACCGCGCCGATCTTGTCCTGCGGGATCTGCAGCGAGATCACGCGGGGAACCGTGTCGCGCATCTCGGGACGCGGAATGCCCATGCACTTGGCCATCTCGCCGAGAATGTGGATCCGGCCCGCCTTCGCCTGCTCCAGCGCGACGCCCATGATCTCCTCGGTGATACCGGCGATCTTGATGTCCATCTGCAAGGAGGTGACACCCTCCTCGGTGCCGGCCACCTTGAAATCCATGTCGCCCAGATGATCCTCGTC
>JAGREZ010000566.1 GCA_020446285.1 Geminicoccaceae bacterium | reverse complement strand
TCGGCGAGGATGCCGATTTCACGACCTGGTTCCAGAATGGCGAGATCGACATCGCCTGCACCATTTCGGTGAACGCCCGGGCCGCCAAACAGCAGGGTATCGCCGTCGAATGGACCGTGCCGGAGGAAGGCTGCAAGGTCGACACCGATGGTCTCTGGATTCCAAGGGGCCTGCCCGCGAACGAGGAGCATTGGGCAAGGGAATTCGTCAATTTCGCCCTCACCATGGAAGCCCAGCAGAAATGGTGCTCGCTCCTCGGCCTGCCTCCGGTCTTTCCGGGTATCGAGCCGCCGGCCGATCTCGTCGGCGATCCCTCCTATCCGACCAGACCGGAGGATTTTGCAGCACTCGTCTCGGTGCCGTCTCCGGTGCTCGTCGAAAACCAGCCCATCTGGTTTGCGAAGTTCAACGAAATCTTCCAGAGCTAGAATATCCGTGATGTTCAAGCGAGGAATTTGAACCACAGGGTTGACCGATGGAACGCACGGAAGACGCGGCCGTGACTTTCGCGTCCTCCGTGCGTCTGCAAGGCATCCGCTCATCATGGAAAGGCGTCCGATGTCCGACGACCGGCATCCTCATCCCGTTCCCCTGGCCTGGCGCCTTCTGGACCGGATCGAGGGGCTTGTCGCCGCACTCTGGCCCTTTCGGTCCGGTCTCGCCGTCGGCCGGGCCTTCCTCCTTCCGGCCGTGCTGCTGGTCGGCCTGCTGCTCGCCGGGCTCGGCATCATGCTCGAACACAGCATGCACGAACTGAGCCTCGCGACATATCGCCTGAAACCGGAATACTCCGCCGCCAATTATCTCACCTTCCTCGAACGGCCCGTCTATATCCATGTGCTGATGCGAACCTTGCTCGCAGCGGTGATCGTCACGCTCGTGACCATCACCCTCGCCTTTCCCTATGCCTATGTGCTGGTGCGCACACGGTCGCGATCCGCGCGCAAGTTCCTTCTCGTGGCCCTGTTCCTGCCGTTCTTCATCGGCCAGGTGGTGCGCGCCTATGGCTGGCTGATCATTCTCGGCAAGGAGGGCATTCTCAGCACGTTTCTCACCCGCTTCGGCATTGATCCGCCCGGCATGATCTACAATTATCCAGCCGTGATCTTCGGCCTCATCCAGTACATGCTGCCCTTTGCCATCCTCTTGATCGTGCCGGCGATCACCGCGATCAGCGAAGAAGTGGAACTGGCATCCGAGGGCCTCGGCGCCCGGTGGCCCTCCACCTTTCGTCATGTGGTCCTGCCCATGGCCAGCCCCGGAATCGTTGGCGCCTCGGTCGTCGTTTTCACCCTGACGCTCACCGATTTCGCCATGCCGGAGATCCTTGGCGGCGGCAAGAACGACTTTATCGCCAACCTGATCTATGACAGCTTCTTCCAGATCTCCGATCCCGGCCTCGGATCGGCACTGTCGATCATTCTCGTTGCCGTGGGGAGTATCCTCGTTGCCGGCGTATTCCACCTCGCCGGGCCCGGAACCCTTGGCGTGAGGGGGGTGCGGCCATGAACGGCGTGAGTGGCGAGCGATCCAAAGGGATCGTCCTTCGGAGCATGGTCGGATTGGTCGTGGCAATGCTCAGCCTGCCCACCGTCATCGTCATCGGCGCGTCATTCACCGCCGGCGAGATCATCCGGTTTCCGCCGGACGGCCTGTCGCTGCGCTGGTACAGTGAACTCTGGCAGCTCGACGATTTTCGCCAGGCACTGTGGCGAACCTTCCATGTCTCGATCATCTGCACGCTGATCAGCATACCCGTCGGAACACTGGCCGCACTTGCCAGCGTTCGAACCCGGTTCAGGTTCGGCGGTCTCGTCCGGATCTATCTCCTTTTGCCCTTCACGATCCCGCTCGTCGTTTCCGGCCTCTCCCTGATGACACTGTTCGGCCATGCCCGCATTCTCGGCCAGCTCTGGCCGGTCGGCGTCGGGCTTTGCGTCATCAACCTGCCGTTCATGATCTGGTCGGTCAGCGCTTCGGTCAATCATCTCGATCCGGAACTGGAAAACGCCGCCAGCAGCTGTGGCGCACCGCCCGTGCAGGCGTTTCTGACCGTGACACTGCCAGCGGTCGCCCCCGGTATCATCACCGGCGCGCTCTTGATGTTCATTCTGGCGTTCAACGAATTTCTCGTCAGCCTCTTCCTGACGGACTCGCGCACGGTCACGCTGCCGGTCCAGATCTACAATTCGATCCGAAGCGTGATTACCCCCGACCTTGCCGCCGTCTCCGTCCTCTATATCGTCATCGCGGTTCTCGCGATCTGGCTGCTGGACCGGCTTGTCGGGCTGGAGATCTTCCTCAAATCGAGGTGAAAAACCCTCGGAATCACCCCCGCATTCCTCTTCCGTTCCGCGTTCCGCGTTCCGCGAAAAAGGAGCCGTGTCCCGACCCTGCCGGAGCGGATCCTCAGCGATAGCAGCAGAGCAGTTTCATCTCCACCGTTCCGCCTTCGCTTGCTGCCTCGCCGATCGGCTGGAAACCTGCCTGGAAGCGCACGGCAAGTCGCTGGGTCGGCAGGCCATTGGCGACCAGATAGTCGACGACCGAACCGAGCCGCAGCAACGACAGTTCCCACGCACCGACCGAAACCCCCGCCTGACGCGCCGCTTCGCCCGAATGCCCTTCGATGAGGATGAGCCAGTCCCGATCCTGCGGGATTTCCTCGATGGTCTCGGCGAGACCGAGAACTGCCTTGTCGAGATTCTCCCTGAGATTTCCGTCGATCTCCGAGCTTTCATCCTTGAATTCGAGCTCCGCATGAAAAACGAAGCGCCTCGTCCGGCCCGATTCCAGCGCCCCGCTCGAGGTGAGCGCGTCCTCCAGCCTGAGAAAGTTCGCTCCCCGATAGCGGGCGCGAACATCGGCCTGATCCCGCATGGCGACGGCGAGGCGGCGATAGAGTTCGTCCACCTCGTCCTCGCGTTCGTCGAGCTTTCCGAAGGTGGACCAGAGGACGCCCGTGAGAACGAGGCACAGAAAGGCCAGGAGAGCCGCGGCAAGACTGATCGTGCGATTGGAGAAGAGCCAGCCGGGATCACGCTCGACCGTCACATGCGCTTTCGCCTTCCGGCTCCGCCTGGGTTCCTCGACCGCCAGACGTTCGGCGTCATACTGCATGCGCTTTCGCGCATCCCGGAGAATATCATAGGCTTCGCGCAGCAGCCTGAACTTCTCGCCGCCATCTCCCTGCTCGCCATGATCGGGGTGCAGCATCTTCGCCTGCTCGCGAAAGGCGAGGCGCACATCCTCCGCGCTCGCCGTCGGCTGGATGCCCAGGATTCGATAATAGCCCTTGGGGTCCGCCGCCGACCGCATCGTTTCCCTTTCCTTCGCCTGTCCCGTCGAACGCAATCATATATAGCCGGCCATGTCGACCACAAGTCCGGCTCTGTTCCGAACTCATGCCGCGGCGCGGAATAGCCGCCGGCCGCGCCGGCAAGGTGACCTGAACGGATGATATCGATCACGACCCGAATAGCCAATCTCGCGATACGCGATACATTCTGCTACCTCTGTCCCGTCATTCGGCGATCCGGCGAGCTGGCCCGTCGGCAACGGGCAGTGCCGATGCGGCTGAAACGGGAGACGAACCTTGGCGCTCACGCGAGCGATCCGACAGTGGCTGTGCGGCGGCATGACCCGTGTTCCGCCACCAAGGGCGGCACGTCCGCGCGATTTCCAGCGCAGTCGGGTCTATGGCTGGGAGCGCCGGTTCGTGATGCCGCTGGCCTGCGATCCGATGGGGCTGGACGCCTGTCGCGCGCTGGTCCTCGACGTCTATCTCCTGTGCGAGGCCGATCGTTGCGGGGAACGCGGATGGAAACCGCCGGAGGTGACCGACGGGCGTGGCCGCCGGCACGCCTGCGGCTCGCGTGCCGTCATCAAGCTGCCGCGCTGGGCACG
>JAGREZ010000565.1 GCA_020446285.1 Geminicoccaceae bacterium | reverse complement strand
GCGCCGACCTCCTCGATCTCGATGCCAAGGCCGATCTTCGCGGCGATCTCGCGCGCGCCCGTTTCGAGACGTGCCGTCATGTCCTCGATCACCTCCTTTCTGGGAGAGCGGAAGTCGACGGTGAACACGCATTTTCCCGGAATGATGTTGCGGGAATTGGGGTGAACGTCGCAATGGCCGATGGCACCCACGGCATGGGGCGCGTGGCTCCATGCGATCTCGTCGACGAGCTGGGTGATCCGGGCCATGCCGAGGCCGGCATTGACGCGCATCGGCATCGGTGTGGAGCCCGTGTGGCTCTCCCGTCCGGTCAGCGTCACCTGCAGCCATTTGAGGCCCTGACCGTGCGTCACGACACCGATATCGACACCCTTTTCCTCGAGTATGGGTCCCTGCTCGATATGCAGCTCGAAGAAGGCGTGCATCCGGCGTTCGCCGACGGTTTCCCGGCCCCGGTAGCCGATGCGTTCGAGCTCGTCGCCGAGTGTCCTGCCTTCGGCATCGGTACGGGCATAGGCCCAATCCCTCGTATACACGCCGGCAAAGACCCCGGAGGCCACCATGGCCGGGGCAAAACGGGTCCCCTCCTCGTTGGTCCAGTTGACGATGACGACGGGATGCTTGGTGCGGATATCGCGTTCGTTGAGCGTGCGGATGATTTCGAGACCGCCGAGCACGCCGAGCACACCGTCATACTTGCCGCCGGTCGGCTGCGTGTCGAGATGGCTGCCGACCATGACCGGCAGGGCATCGGGGTCGGTCCCCTCGCGACGGGCGAACATGGTCCCCATCTCGTCGACGCCCATGGTCAGACCTTCGGCCTCGCACCAGCGGGCGAACAGCCGGCGCCCCTCGGCATCCTCGTCGGTGAGAGTCTGACGATTGTTGCCGCCGGCAATGCCGGGGCCTATCTTCGCCATCTCCATGAGACTGTCCCACAGACGCTCGCCATTGATCTCCAGATTGCTCGTCAGGGTCATGCCATTCGTCTCCCATATGCAAAAGCCCAGGGCCGCTGCCGTCACCACGTCCTGTTCCTGCCGGTCCTTGCCGCGATGGTTGGCAAATTTCGATCCTGCGGTCAATTCGCGGGAACGTTCCTGCATGACCGATTTGCTGCCGGCACTCCTCCGGCCGGCTGGCATTGCCGACGATGAACGGTGATCGGGACAGGCGGAGCCGGGAAGTCAAACGGGAGACGATTCTCGAAGCGGCGCTCGAATGTTTCGCCGCCTTCGGCTTCCGCGGAACGACGGTCGACATGATCGCCGGTCGTGCGGGCATGTCGAAACCCAATCTCCTCTATTATTTCGGTACCAAGCAGAAGCTCCATGCAGCCGTGCTGGAACGCACGCTGGCGCAATGGCTCGAACCGCTCTCCGGCATGCGTGCGGATGGCGAGCCGCTTGCGGAGATCGAGGCCTATCTCGAACGCAAGATCGAACTGTCGCGCACCCGGCCGGAAGCATCGCGCCTGTTCGCCACCGAGATCATCCAGGGCGCGCCGCACATCCGCGGCGTTCTCCAGGGGCATCTGCGCGAACTGGTCGAGGAGAAATGCGCCGTCATCCAAAGCTGGATCGACGCCGGAAAGCTCGCGCCGGTCGAGCCGCTGCATCTCATCTTCGCCATCTGGGCCATGACCCAGCACTATGCCGATTACGAGGCGCAGGTCGAGGCGCTCGCGGGCAGGAACCTGAATGATGTCGCATTCGCGCAGGCGGCACGGCAAACCATGCGCATCCTGCTGATCAAGGGGCTCGAACCACGCGACAGAGCGTCTTCCGATTAGATGAAATCGGGAAAAGCAAAGCTCCAGCGGCCGGTGATCCGCGGTTGACGGTGCGGTGTCTCAGGCGGAGAGTGCCAGATCCGGACTGCCCTCGTTCGACACCATCCAGCGCTCGTTCCAGCTCGCCAGCATCAGGAGGTTCCAGAGCTCGAATCGCCTGTCGGCGCGGCCCTCGACATGCTGGTCCCAGATCTCGCGGGCGCGGCTGACGTCGATGCCGGGCAACCGCGACAGGGTGGCCGGTGCCAGCAGCGATTCGGCCCAGTCGCGCATCGGTCCGCGCAACCATTCGTGAACGGGTATGCTGAACCCCTTTTTCGGGCGCAGGAACAGATCGCGGGGAAGGTCGCGCGCAAGCAGCTCGCGCAACAGCCATTTCGAAGGCCCCGGACGATGCCTCTTGCCGGCATCGAGACGCCAGACGAACTCCACGAGCCTGTGATCGAGGAGCGGCACGCGCGCCTCGAGCGAAAAGGCCATGCTCGCCCGGTCGACCTTGGCAAGGATATCCTCGGGCAGATAGGTGCGCATGTCGCAAAGCTGCATGTCAGAGGGGGACGAGAGTGCGGTCGTGTGGCGCCAGGCTTCACCGACAGGTTCCTCGATACCCGGAAACAGCCTGTCGGGATCGCGCCAGTGCGAGAGGATGTCACGCATGAGCATGGCCGAACTCGTTCCGGCCGCCATGGCGAGACGCTGTGCGCGTTCATCGAGGCGAAGCTCGGTTCCGACCGCCCGCCCGAGCGATTCGATCGCCCCCGTTCGACGGGAGAACCGGTCGGCCGATCCGCTCAGCCAGTTGCGCGCCGTTCCCGGAAGCACGCGCAGACGCCGCTGCAGGCGCATGACATCGGCATAGCGCGTGTAGCCTGCGAAAAGCTCGTCGCCACCATCGCCGGAGAGCGACACGGTGACATGCTCGCGCGCGAGACGCGAGACGAGCAATGTCGGAAGCTGGGAGGAATCGGCGAACGGCTCGTCGAACCAGTCCGGCAGTTTCGGAACGAGCGCCATCGCATCCGCCGGGTCGAGGGTGAGCGGGTGATGCTCGGTGCCCAGAAGCTCGGCGATGCGCAGGGCCTGATGCGATTCGTCGAAACGCGGATCGGAGAAACCGATGGTGAACGTCTTGACCGGGCGGCTCGACAGTTTCTGCATCCGCGCCACGGTGAGCGAGCTGTCGATCCCGCCGGAAAGAAAGGCGCCCAACGGCACGTCGGCGACCATGCGCATGCCGACGGCCTCGTCGAGCAGCGCACTGTAACGTTCGAGCGCTTCCTCGTCGCCGATGGCAAGCGGTTCGAGAGCGCCCTCCTCGGCGATCGCGGCAAGATCCCACCATGCGCGATCCGAGATCCGGCCGTCCGCGTTGATCACGAGCATGTGCCCGGGCTCGAGCTTGGCGACGCCCCGGTAGATCGAGAATGGTGCCGGGACATAGCCGTAGCGCAGGAACTGGGCGATGGCCCGCTCATCCGCTTCGGGCCGGAAATCCGGATGGGCGAGAAAGCATTTGGGCTGGGAGGCGAACAGGATGCCGTTGCCCGACTTCGCCCAGTAGAGCGGCTTGATGCCGAGGCGATCGCGGACGAGGACGAGGCGGCCGTCATCACGATCGAAGACGGCGATGGCGAACATGCCGACAAGGTCGCCGATCGTCTTCTCGATCCCGAACAGCGCCATGTGCTCGACCATCGCTTCGGTGTCGGAGTGGCCACGAAGAGCGATGCCCTTCGCCTCCACCCGCTCGCGAAGCTCTGCGGAATTGTAGATCTCGCCGTTGAACATGACCGAAAGACGGCCTGTCCGGGATACCATCGGCTGATGGCCGGCCTCGCTCAGATCCATGATCGCGAGCCGCCTGAACGCCAGCGCGAGCCCGCGACCGGCATCGACGAGAGCACCTTCGGAATCCGGTCCGCGATGGTCTATGGGCGCGGCCATGGCACGGACGATCCGCATGGAGCGGTCGTGATCGATGGCCGTGGATGGCTGAAGGAAACCGGCAAAACCGCACATGAGATATTCCAGAAGAAAAGGGGCTTGTCCGTTCTAGCCGATTTCACAGTTGCATTCGCTGCAAACCTGTCCCCTGCGTGCCTTCGGGTATGCGCGTTCGACGGGGAAACCGGCGAACGGATCAACCGGCTGACGGAAGGCCGGATTCAGCAGGATCACCGGCCGTCTCAATCGGTGAGTGCAAGCCGTGCGCCGAGAAAGGCGAAGACACCGGCGAAGGCCCTTCGGATCCATGCCATGACCCGGGGACGGCGAATCACATGATCACGGGCCATGGCGGCAAACGCACCGTAGAGGATGAAGACAAGGAACGTCATCGCCATGAACATGCCGGCGAGAAAGACGAGTTCGCCGGTGGCGTTCCCGGCCCCGTCCGGGATGAACTGCGGCAGGAAGGCCAGAAAGAACAGCGAAAGCTTGGGATTGAGAACGTTGATGAGTGTGCCGGTGACGGCGATCCGTGCGAGCCCCCCGCCGGAATCCTTCCTCGTCACATCCAGCGTCCCGCCGTCACGAAGAATCGACCACGCCATGTAGAGGAGATAGAGAACACCCATGACCTTCACGACCTGGAACGCGAGCGCGCTCGCATGCAGCAGCGCCGCGAGCCCGGC
>JAGREZ010000564.1 GCA_020446285.1 Geminicoccaceae bacterium | reverse complement strand
CATGGCGCACCGGTGTCTCGAGATCCCCCTCCTGAATGCCGCGCATGGCGTCGGCAATGTCGATGAGCTTGTTGGCCGTCGTCTTGCCGAAGATCCAGGAAACGATGCCGAGAACCGTGAGCAGAACGAAGCCGACCCATATGAGTCTCTCGCGGATCAGGGCAACGCCGGCCAGTGCGATCTCGCTCGGTTCCATCGCCAGGACAGCGAACCGGTTCCCGATGAATTCCAGCGAAGCAAATCCCGTTTCCATTCCGGTTTCACCGACGACACTGCTCGCCGCCCCCACCTCGCCCGCGAGCGCCCGCGCAACGATCTCCGCATCGAACGGTCCGTTCTCCGGCTGACCGCCGGTTTCATCCGCACGGGCCAGCAGGTTGCGACCGTCCGGCGCCACGAGGGCGAAACCGGTCGACGGATCGGAACTGCTCTTCTTGTGAACAACCGCACTGAACCTGTCGATCGGCATCTGGTATATGAGCGCACCCATCTTTGCGCCGCGAACGTCGAGGATCGGCGTCGAGATGAAGCCGGCAAGCGCGTCACGGTTCGCACGATAGGGTTTGAAATCGAAGAAGTGCGTCTCTTCGGGAGCGCCCTGCATCGCCTCCCGGAAGGCATTTGCGAGATCGGTGCCGGCCCATGGCCCATCGACGACATTCGTAGCGAAATCCCCTTGCTTGTAGACGGAATAGACCAGATCACCATCCTTGCTGACCAGGAACACATCGAAATAGCCGCGAGCGACCACCAGCTCGCGAAAGATCGAATGGTACATGCTGTGAATGCGCGAATAGTTCGTTCCGTCGTTCGCGTTCGCCAGCTCGTCCCTCTCACCCTCGGGGTACGGATTGTCCGCGATATAAGCCTGTTGCAGACGGTTCGACGCCTCGGGGCCGAATTCCGCGTAGCCGGCGGCAAACTGGGACAGCGCCTTTCGGGTCTGTACCGAGCGCGCCTGGACCTTGATATCCTCGTCAATCGCCTCGAGGTAGGTCTGGATGGAATCGGCGCGGTTCGCCGCGAGTGCTCCAAGATGCCGTTCGACGAATGATTTCGAGGAGGTCAAGGAAAGCTGGACGCCGATGAAACTCGTCAGCAGCACGGCCAAAGCGGCCAGGGATGTCATGAGAATGGAAATCTTGTACCGAAGAGGAATGCGAAACATTGCGCCTCCTGGAGGAATGACCGTGCCGGAACACCGCTTCCTCATGACACGGATCAATTAATTTTCCCTTAATCGGAAGACCAGATCCGGCGCCGGTGATTTATTTACATAGTTTTTCAGGTATTCATGGAATCGAACATCATCGGATTCAGATATTAGACTGGACTATTTATTCTCAGGTTCTGTTGGGTTTCCGTTTTCCGATGAAGCATGGCTGTCGGCGCGCGCGGATCCGACCTTCATGCCTTCGCGGTGAAGAAGCCACAAGAGGAGCAGGGCCGGCAGCGCGAACAGTGTGGAGGTGATGAAGAAGCCGTTCCAGCCAAGTGCGTCGGCATAGAAACCCGATACGGGAACGACGATGAACTTGGCGAACATCTGCATGAAGGAGGTCAGCATCGCATATTGCGTCGCCGAATAGTGCCGGTTGCAGAGCGAGGACAGGAAGGCGACGAAAACGGTCGTACCCAGACCGCCGGACATGTTCTCGATGATGATGAGAAGAGTGAAATACGGCAGGAGATCCGAACCGACGCTCTCGCGCATGGCGAGTTCCGCCTGCGTCAGGTCACGGCCTTCGGCGATGGCCTGGACACTGATGGCGACGGCATCGGCGCCGAGCGTCGCGACCACGGCAAACATGAGATTCGAGGCGGCCATGACGATGGTCGCGACCATCATCGAGCGCATCAGTCCGATCCGGTAGATCAGGATGCCGGCGAACGCCGTGCCGGCAAGGGTCATCCAGAGACCGAAGGTCTTGGAGACGAGCGCGATCTGGCCCTTGGAAAAGCCGACATCGATATAGAACGGGTTGGCCATCAGCGTGAGCACGGCATCGCTGGACTTGAACACGGAAATCAGCAGCAGGATGATGATCGCAATCCTGACGCCATTGGCGCGGAAGAAATCGTAATAGGGTTCGACGACGGCGCGGCGGGTCCAGAGGTGAATGGCGGCCTCGCGGTCGAGCGGTGTCAGGCCGAAACTGGCGATGGCACGCCGGCTGAAATAGAAGAAGCCGTAGAACAGCACGAAGAACAGGAACTTGATCCAGAGCCCTGCCACCATGACGGTGGTCGGGGTCACCACATCGCCGTAGGGCCAGACGACGCCGAAAAACCCGACCACGGTGCTCGCGACCAGCCAGCAGGCCACGACGAACAGCCAGCCGAACAGTTCGCCCATGAAGGCGCTGTTCGATGGAATGGCGTAGAGTGCCAGCTCCACCAGCAACCAGAGCAGACTGGCAAGGATGAAGTTCTTCGCAAGGAACGGTGCCTGTGGCCGCTTGTGCCAGAGCAGCCAGCCGATCCATGCGCCGGCAGCGGCAAGAATGCAGGCGCCGGCAGCGGCGACGATCTGGAGGACAGCGACCCCGCCGCCTTCAGGCGTGAACGATCCGTGGAACGGCGAAAACAGGCCGAAGAGCAGCGACAGCGGTTCGAGAACGAGCAGCCAGACGAGCAGGAACGCGAACAGACCGCCGACGCCCTGAAGGCGTTCCGTTGCCACGGGCGAAGGATCGACAGCGATGCGATCCTGTCCGGCAAACGCCGTATCGGCGGGCTCTGCGGCATATTCGGCCGGCTCGGCGGCGAAGAGCGTCGTCAGGATACCGACCGCCATCATCAGCGCCATGGCGAGATAGGCTGCCGACCAGCCATGCCACTCGGCGATGCCGAGCGCGCCGGCGGTGGCGACCCACATTGCGAGGCGGTAGCCCAGAACGACATTGGCGGCACCCGCGCCCATCTCCTCCTGCGGCAGGCTGTCGATGCGGAACGCGTCGATCACCACATCCTGACTGGCGGAAAAGAAGGCGACGAGAACGGCCATGAACGCCGTCCACCAGAGATCGACACCGGGTTCGGTCCGCCCCAGCCCCCAGATGGCGCCAACGAGGCAGATCTGGGTGAACAGCATCCAGCCGCGCCGCCGGCCGAGCATCGTCGTGAAGGGTGGCAGCGGCATCCGGTCGATGAGCGGCGCCCAGATGAACTTGATCGTGTAGGGCACGAAGACGAAGCCGAAGAGCCCGATCTCGCCGCGCGACAATCCCTCCTCGCGCAGCCATGTCGACAATGTCGTGGCCACCAGCATGATCGGCAGGCCGCTGGAGAAACCGAGCAGCAGGATGGTGATGACCCGCCGGTCGAGATAGACCTTGGCCGCCTCGAGCCAGTTTCCTGTGGTCTTGCCTGTCGTGCCGGCCATGCGCCTTGGTCCCCGTTCTGGTGCATCGATCCAGACAGATCATACCGATCTGTCTGGAAAAATTGATGCAAAAACAAAGAACTAGTGCTCAGGTGTATGAACGAAGTGAATGCGCCTGAGTACTAGACCGCTCGCATGGAGCGCAGATCCGGTAAACATGTTGCGTGCATGATGCGAATTCGGATCAATGCCTGGAGAAAAGCGAAAGAGCCGGTCGCAACCGGCTCTCCGCTTCATGCCGAATGGCACCCTGTTTCCGCATCAGTCTGTCCGGACGGACCTGCATGACCCGTCCGGACCGATCCATCAGAAGTAGCGCTCGCCC
>JAGREZ010000563.1:2411-2682 GCA_020446285.1 Geminicoccaceae bacterium | reverse complement strand
CGTGGCCTCGGTGCCTACCTGCTCGACTGGACGGTGCGTCACGCCTGGCGGCGTCCCATCCGCCGCTTCTGGGTTCATACCTGCGACCTCGATCATCCGCGTGCTTTCGCCGGCTACGAGAAAGCCGGGTTCGAGCTTTTCGACCGTGAGGATGGGTATGAATATCTGCTCGAGGGGATGACACTGCCACAACATGTAGCGGATCGCGCCATTGAGAAACCGTAGCTGCTCGCGTACATCGCCATTCCACGCTACATCTCGTGGTATGGAG
>JAGREZ010000563.1:0-2253 GCA_020446285.1 Geminicoccaceae bacterium | reverse complement strand
TCGAACAGGTTCAGGGTCTGGGCCGCGAATCCTCCGACTATTCCGATGCTCCGGACAATGCAGGGAGTTCGTCGCAAGGTCCGGGGCTCGCCGAAGCAGCCACCGCCTATGAGGTCGACCGCAGCACGGACAGCACCGCGTCGGCGGAACAGGCCAGGCGGGCGGCGACCGGGCCGATCAGCCGACGTGTCGGCAAGCCGTCGAATACCTCCTCGCAGGATGTGGCAGCCGAAGTCGACGGTCAGTTGATCGCTCCCGACCTGCCACTCTTCGGCACCGGTATCGTTGCCTGGATCCTCGTTCTCGCCGGTGGCTGGCAGGGATTGTCCTGTTCGCCCTCGCTGCTCGGCGTCGGCGAGATCGAGATTGTCGGCAATGGCTGCGCCGGAGCCGGCCCGGGGCTGTTCAGCCTTGCCGGCCTCGTTACCGCATTGTGGCTGTTCGCCCCTGCGGCCTGGCATCCACTTCGGGGATTTCTCCGATTGCCGAAACTGGAGATCGAGCCGGCGCTGCGCGCCACCGCCATCTGGTGCGGCTTTGCCTTTCTGCTGGTGACGACCCTCATTCTTGCATCGCTTGCCTGATCCAGTACCCCCCGGCCGTCCATTCATCTGTTTGGAAAGGCTCCAGCAATTCCGGGCCTGATTTCCGTTGAGAACGGCCATCAGGAGTGCGAGACGGTAGCCCATCAGGAACAACCGCCTCATCCCGGAGATTTCGATCATGACGATGCGCCGTCTGCGCAACAGCCTCATCGTTTCGCTGCTCGTACCTGCCGCCCTTGCATCGGCCGGAATATCGGATGCCGCCGAAGTCAATCTTTACAGCTCGAGGCATTACGACACCGACGAACAGCTCTACAGCCGGTTCACCGAGGAGACCGGTATCACCGTCAACCGGATCGAGGGCGATGCCGACGAACTGATCGAGCGCATCCGCCTCGAGGGCGAACAGAGCCCCGCCGATGTCTTCATCACCGTCGATGCGGGGCGGCTGTGGCGTGCCGAAGAGGCCGGACTCTTCGCGCCGGTGGAGTCGAAGATCCTGAACGAGCGCATCCCGGCACGCCTCCGCAATCCCGAGGGTCTGTGGTTCGGCTTCACGACGCGCGCGCGGGTGATCGTGTATGACAGGGAACGGGTGGATCCGGCACTGATCGGCACATACGAGGATCTCGCGAGACCCGAGCTCGAAGGGCTCGTCTGCATCCGCAGCAGCACCAATATCTACAATCTTTCGCTGCTCGCCAGCCTGATCGAATATCATGGCATGGATGGTGCCAGTGAATGGGCAACAGGTGTGGTCAACAATTTTGCCCGCCAGCCCGAAGGCAATGACACCAACCAGATCGAAGCGGTCGCAGCCGGCCAGTGCGGTGTCGCGGTCGCGAATTCCTACTATGCCGCAAGGATCCTCAATTCCGACGATCCGGCGCGCCAGGAGATCGCCTCGAAGATCGGCATCATCTTTCCCAATCAGGACGATCGCGGCGCTCATGTGAACATTTCCGGCGCCGGCCTCGTGCACTCGGCTCCCAACCGCGACGAGGCCATCGCCTTTCTCGAATATCTCGCAAGCGATGCGGCTCAGGCCTGGCTCGCCAACGGCAACAATGAATATCCGGCGGTCGAAAGTGTGAAGGTCGACAATCCGGCACTTGACGCCATGGGAGAATTCAAGGCCGACCCGGTCAATGTGAGCGTTCTCGGCAAAAATCAGCCCATGGCACAGATCATCTTCGACGAGGCCGGCTGGCGATGACGTCGAGGCGGAGTGCCCGCAACGGTGCTCCGCCCGATTGCCGGTCGGTCAATCGCCGGCGTTCACGAGTTCGAGCCGCCCCCATCTCCTTTCCTTCTCCGTTTCGACGACGACGATCTCGCCATAACCGAAGCCGTTGAAACGGGTCCGCAGGGCAATGCTGTAGGCCCCGGTGAGATCGAAACGCAGCCAGTGATCGCGGCGAATGTCATCGGGAAGAGGATAGCTCGTATAGAGCCTGTCCGTGGGATCGCAGGTCACACCATGGATCTCGAAATCGACGGGCGGCCCCTCTGGCGGGTCGCCGTCGAGAGCGAGCACGGTTGCCGGGAAGTGTATCCTGCCGGTCATCGATTCCGACAGCGAACCCCAGACACCCTCATTGATATACAGGCGCCGGTCCTTTCTGAGCAGGACGCGGGCGAGCGTCGTGAAGGCCGGAGCGGCGATGGCCCGGCCCGGCTCGCAGAGGATGCGCGTCGCCGGCGGCAG
>JAGREZ010000562.1:1287-2772 GCA_020446285.1 Geminicoccaceae bacterium | reverse complement strand
GGCTTCGGCGGCACCGGCGTCGGGCTCGAACGAACCCATGACATAGGTAAACCTGCCGCGCGCGGCGAGAGCGACATTGCAATGGTGGTCGCAGCCCATGAGGCAGGTGTGGCGTCTGACCTCGATGAGCGGATCGTCCGCCGCCAGCGCCTCGAGGTGGCAGGCGAGCATCTCGCCGCCCCTGCGGCCGTCGGCTGCCTCCCTGTCCGCCTTGGTGAAACGGCAGCTGTCGCAGACGAAGAGCACGGCACGCGCCGGCTCGTCACTCGTTGCATCGCTCATTCGGCACCCATGCTCCGCGCCCCGGCGTCGCAGGGCCAACAAAACTTGCCGCGCACCGGTTGGCACAACCCGTCGTTCGCGTCTAGTGTCCGCGCGTTGCCGGATGGCGCCCGCATGGCGGGCTGAACGGTTCCGATGGATGCTCGACCCGCACCGGGGAGCGTTGCCGGAGCCATCCCGCCGAACTGACGCCATCCCGGGAGCGGGCTTTCGGGCCCTCGTACATCACGTCGGAAACGATCTTTCGGGAGCGCGTCGCTTGAGCAATTTCGGTGTCATGATCTGCGGTCACGGTTCGCGCTCGAACGCGGCCGTCGAGGAATTCGCGCAAGTGGCGGCCGCACTGCGCGAGCGCCTGCCGCAATGGCCGGTCGAGCATGGCTATCTCGAATTCGCCAATCCGGTCATCCGCGACGGTCTCGACCGGCTGCGCGAGGCCGGCTGCGACCATATCCTCGCCGTTCCGGGCATGCTGTTCGCCGCCGGACACGCCAAGAACGACATCCCATCGGTGCTCAACACCTATGCGTCCACGCACGGCCTGCGCATCGATTACGGGCGCGAACTGGCCGTGGACCTGAAGATGCTGCAGGCGGCGGGTGACCGTGTGCGCGAGGCGGTGGAACGGGGGAACGCCGAACATGGCGAGATCCCCCTCGCCGAGACCTGCCTTGTCGTCATCGGCCGTGGCGCATCCGATCCGGACGCGAATTCCAACGTCTCGAAGATGGCGCGCATGCTCTGGGAGGGCATGGGCTTCGGCTGGTGCGAGACCGGCTATTCCGGTGTGACCTTCCCGCTCGTCGAACCCTGCCTGCGGCATGTGACGAAGCTCGGCTACAGGCGGATCATCGTCTTTCCCTATTTCCTCTTCACCGGCATCCTGATCGACCGCATCTACGGTTTCACCGACCGCGTCGCCGCCGATCATCCCGAACTGCAGTTCGTCAAGGCCGGCTATCTCAACGATCACCCGAAGGTCATCGACACCTTCGTCGAGCGGGTGCACGAGATCCGTGACGGCGCCAACCTGATGAATTGCGGCATGTGCAAATACCGGGCGCAGGTGCTGGGCTTCGAGACCGAGGTCGGCGCGCCGCAGGAGAGCCATCACCATCACGTCGAGGGACAGGGTGCGGCCGCACCCGGCTGCACGGTGGAAACCTGCGATCTGTGCGACACGTTCTGCACCGGCGCCTGCCG
>JAGREZ010000562.1:0-1224 GCA_020446285.1 Geminicoccaceae bacterium | reverse complement strand
CACGACCATCACCACCATGACCATCACCACGCCCCCTATCCGCATGCCGACCATCCGCTCGGGCCGAAAAGCGTTCTGCGGGATCGACGCGGTTGACCGGCCTGCGCTACGAGCGAAATCCTGAAGAAATCTACCGCCAGTCCTTCGCCATCATCCGCGAGGAGGCCCGGCTCGACGGCCTGCCGGAAGCCATGCGGCCAATCGCCTTGCGCATGATGCACGCCTGCGGCATGACCGATCTGACCGACGGCCTCGTCTTCTCGGGCGATTTCGTCGAGCGCGCCCGTCACGCGCTGCATCGCGGTGCCGCCGTGCTCTGCGATGCCGGAATGGTCGAGCACGGGATCATCAGGAACCGCCTGCCCGCGGCCAACCCGGTTCACTGCTTCATTCGCGACGGCCGCCTGGCGGAGAAGGCGCGGGCCATCGGCAATACCCGCTCGGCCGCCGCGGTCGAGTTCTGGCGTCCCTGCCTCCACGGATCCGTCGTCGTCATCGGCAATGCGCCGACGGCACTCTTTTACCTGCTCGAACGTCTCGACGATGGCTGGCCGCGTCCCGAAGCGATCATCGGTCTGCCCGTGGGCTTCGTCGGCGCGGCGGAATCGAAGGAAGCGCTGGCCGGAAATGCGCGCGGCTGCGCCTTTCTCACGCTCGAGGGGCGGCGCGGCGGCTCGGCCATGGCGGCGGCGGCCCTCAACGCGCTGACTGACGGGCCGGAGGCATCGGCATGAGTGAACCCTGGCTCCATGTCATCGGTATCGGCGAGGACGGCATGGAAGGGCTTCCGCCCGCCGCCCGCACACTCGTCGAGAATGCCGAGATCATCCTTGGCGGGGACCGCCATCACCGGCTTTCCGAGAGGGTCACGGCCGAACGGATCGCCTGGCCCTCGCCATTCGATGCCATGATCGACACGATCCGGGGCTTTCGCGGCAGGCGCGCGGTCATTCTGGTGACCGGCGATCCGCTCTGGTACTCGGTCGGCGCGCGCATCATCCGCGCCATCGGCACCGATGGCGTGCGCTTTCATCCGCAACTCTCCGCCTTCCAGTGGGCCGCCTGCCGCATGGGCTGGTCACTTGCCGACATCGATCTCCTGACGGTCCATGGCCGCGCCATCGCGCAAGTGATCCCGAACGTTCAACCCGGCGCGAGAATGATCCTGCTCGCCCGCGACCGAACGACGCCCGGCGATCTCGCCGCCCTTCTCGTCGAACGGGG
>JAGREZ010000085.1 GCA_020446285.1 Geminicoccaceae bacterium | reverse complement strand
GCTCGCGGGACGCCATTCTCGACGGACTGCGGGCGCAACCGGGGCTCAATCATATCCGCATGCTGAGGCTGGACGAACAGCCGTTCAATGTCCGCAGACGGCCATGGCTGATGAGTTTCGAGCTCGGCGACAGGCTGCTGAAGACGCCGTTGCCGCGGCCTCTGCCGCGCGACCTGCCGATGGCATACAAGGGTTCCTGGTGGCATGTCATCACCCGCGAATTCTGCGAATGGCTGGTCGATGCGCCGGAAACCGGGCGTTATCTCGACTTCTTCCGCCATGTGCAGGCGCCCGACGAGCTGATTTTTCAAAACCTGATCATGGCAAGCCCGTACAAGGGCAGACTTGCGGACGATTACAGGCATCTGGTGGCATGGTCGGGTACAGGGGGAAGCCCTGATGTCTTTACCATGGCACAATGGCATGAGCTTGAAAGCTCGCGCCAGTGGTTCGTGCGCAAGGTCGACGAGACCGTCGATCGCGAGGTTCTCGAACGCCTTGCCGCGCGGATCGGTGCCGCCGTTCCGGTAATGGAAACCGTGGCGGCCTGACACAATGGATTGACCATCGAGAGGGAAGGGGGAGGCGACATGTCGTCTCTTGCCGGGGTGATCCGGAACCGTGTGTGGCGTGCGGGACGCTGGGTCAGGAATGGCGAGGAGGACTTGCGCTCGGGGATCGGTGCCCTGGCGCGTACGGTCGGGCTCGAACGGAGTGCTGCGCCGAAGCCGCTGTTCGAGCCGGTGCGCTTCACCTTTCGCGAAGCCGGTCCGGCGCTTGATGGTGTCCGGGCGCGGATCGTGACCCCGCCGGGCGAGCCCTCTATGCACACCTTCTTCGATGTGCAGCCGCTGAGCCCCTCGGGGCGCTATCTCGCCGTGACCGGATTGCCGTTCGAGCATCGCGGGCCCTATCCGGGCGACCGGGCGGAGATCCGCGTCATCGACCTTCGTGAAGGCACGGTGGAAACGGTCTACCGGACCGGTGGCTGGGCGCTGCAGCTCGGTGCGAACATCCAGTGGCATCCATCCGACGACCGCTTTCTCTTCTGCAACGAGCTTCGCGGCGGGCGAGGGGTGGGGGTGCGGATCGACCGCAAGGAGCGCATGGCCCGGACCTACGACGCGCCGTTCTATGCCATCTCGCCCTGCGGTGGCTGGATGCTCGGCCCGGCGCTCGATCTCATCAACCGGACCCAGTATGGCTATGGCGTGCCCGAAGCGCTGACCGGCCGGCGCTCGCTTCGCCCCGGTGCCTCGCGCGAGGAGGGGATCTGGCGCACCGATCTTGAAAGCGGTGCCGTGGAGCTGCTCGCGAGCATCCATGATCTCGTGCAGGCATCGCCGGATCGCGATCTGCTCATGACCGGCATCAACCTTCTCTTTCACACCAAGATCAACAGGGACGGGACACGCATCTTCCAGGTGGTGCGTTCGCTCGATCTGGTCGACCGGCCGGGTACGGTGCGCAGCCGGATCATGACCCTCGATCCGGCGGGGCGGAACATCCGCGAGCTTCTCGGCCATCGTTCCTGGGACCGGGGCGGGCATCATCCGGGATGGATGCCGGACGGACGGACGATACTCATGAATCTCGTTCCCGAGGGAGAAAGGACGCTGCGCTTCATGCGCCTGCGCGATGTCGCCGGGGCAGGCGAGGCCGGCATGGAAACGCTCGGCGCGTGGCGCGGCAGCGGTCATCCCTCCATCGATCCGACGGGCCGCTATCTCGTCACCGATGCCTATCTCAACGAGGGTTTCGGCGAACCGGACGGCAAGGTGCCCTTGCGCCTGATCGACCTCGCCATGGGCGAGGAACATCACCTCATGCAGCTCGATTGCGGCCCGGCCAATCTTCGCGCACGGCGGATCGATCCGCATCCGGTCTGGAGCCGCGACGGTCGCTCGGTGATCGTCAACAGCAGGGTCGATGGTTGCAGGCAGGTGATGATCGTCGATCTCGGCGCGTTCATGGACGCCCGTGCCGGCTGATCCTCTTTCGATGTTGAAATCGTGCAAGCCTGCAATTGTGTCATTGCATGATCATACAATGTGGCAAGCCTGCAACCATGCCGGCCGATCGCCGCCGGCGGCCGCCTTCGCGCTTGGAGCATGCCGTTCGCCTCGTGCACACTCGCCTCGTGCCTGAACGCCTGCCGCCCGTACCTTTTGGGGAGGCGGCACCGACAGGGAGCGGATCGATGCGGGTTCTCACATTCGTCACGCAAAAGGGTGGCAGCGGCAAGACGACGCTCTGCGTCAATCTCGCGGTAGCTGCCGAACAGGCGAAGCGGCGCGTGCTCGTCCTCGACATGGACCCGCAGGGAACCGCCGAGGCCTGGTATCAGGATCGCGAGGCGGAGCGACCGAAACTCGCCCGTGTCGATGCGGGCGAACTCGACCAGGCGCTCGGTATCGCCCGCGCGCAATCCTTCGATCTGGTCCTCATCGACACGCCCGGACGCGATGAGCCGAGCGTGGCGGCGGCGGTGCGGGCAAGCGATTTCTGCATCGTGCCCTGCCGCCCGACACCCGCCGACATGAAGGCCCAGCCCTCGACCGTGGCGACCATCCGTCGCCTGCAGAAACCCATGGCCTTCGTTCTCACCCAGACACCGCCGCGCGGCTTCCGCATCAAGGAGGCACAGAACGGCCTTTCCGTGCTCGGTCCCGTGGCACCGGTGACGATCGTCACCCGCAGTGCCTTCCAGGACGCCCAGGGCGGCGGTCTCGCGATCGCCGAGTTCGAGCCGGAAGGGAAGGGGGCCGACGAGATCGCCCGGCTGTGGAAATGGACCGAAAAGAAGATGGAGAAGCTCGCCGATGAGCCGACGCAGCAAAAGAACATCGCTTGAATCCATTCTCGTCGATGGCGCACAGGCCACGCCGGTCACCACCCCGGAACCGGCTTCGGCACCGAAGGCGCGGACACTGCC
>JAGREZ010000084.1:5297-5436 GCA_020446285.1 Geminicoccaceae bacterium | reverse complement strand
CGGCACCGAAGGCGCGGACACTGCCCGAAAGGAAGCCGATCAAGCAGCAGACCGTCTATCTGCCCCTGCCGGTCTATGAACAGATGCGCCGGCTCGCCTTCGAGGAACGCTGCAAGATGCACGACCTGTTGATGGAGGG
>JAGREZ010000084.1:0-5212 GCA_020446285.1 Geminicoccaceae bacterium | reverse complement strand
GGCCGGATTTAACACCAAAATAATATTGTAAATTATTTAAACTTTTTTTTTAATTCCATGGACGAGAATGCCCGGATGTTGGAATGACAGATCGGGATCGTCATGTGCAGGCGGCCATTCATCCGCATGTCCATACGGCGGCGGCAGTGCCGATGACCGGGAGTTCCGGTCCGCGTTGCTGTCGCTCGTGGCCGACGATGGCCGCGATTGCGCTCATGGCGCTGATGGTGGGCTATTTCACCTTCGAACTGGCGCGTTCGCTCTCGGGTCTGCAGGAAGATCTGCCGCGGTTCGGGCTGTCGGTGACGATGGAGATGAACACCGTCAAGACCGACACCGCCGAGCTTACCCGCGCGCTCGACTTCCTCTATCGAAGCGGACCCGAACGGGCGGCCATCGAACGGCTCGTCGAGGCCGGCGAGAACTTCCACGCCCGCCTGCATGCGGACAGGAGCGCATGGCTCGCCGAACGGGTTCCGGGCTATCCGCAGTGGCGCGCCGAGGCGAGCGGGCTGAGTGATCTCGTCGAGGAATTCATTGTCGCCGGAAACTTCTCCGACAGTTCCAGGGTCTGGGGGCTCGCGGAAAGCGCCGGCTGGCTGATGGTCAGGTCCGAGAGCATCTATCGCAGCTTCGGCGACATCTTCGACAGCGAACTCGCCGCCCAGCAAAAGCAGATCGGCTATGTGCGCGATCTTCTGGTGAGCGTGATCGCCCTGCTCGTGACCGTCGCCGCCGCCGCCGCTTTCGTCATCTTCCACCGCGAGCGGGTCCTCGAGCGGCAGCAGCAGGCCGAACAATTGCTCGCCGAGGAACGCACCCGCCTGATCGAGGCGATCGAGAGCCTCAATGACGGTTTCGTCCTGTTCGACAGGGATGACAGGCTGGCGCTCTGCAATCAGCAATATCGCAATCTCTATCCGCGTTCGGCGGCCTTCATGCAGCCGGGCATCTCCTTTCGGGAACTGATCGAACGGGGGATCGAGGCCGGGGAATATGACGGCGGCGCCGATGATCCCAAGGCCTATCTCGAGGAGAGGGTGGCGTCGCACGCGCGTGCCGACGGGCGCGTGCTCGAGCAGAAACTCGTCGATGGCAGGGTGATCCGCGTATCCGAGCGGCGCACCGCCGATGGCGGCATCGTCGGCACCCGCAGCGACATCTCGGAAATCCGCCAGCGCGAGGAGGCGCTCGCGACCAGCGAGCGGCGCTATCGCTTCCTTGCCTCCTACGACATGCTCACCGGCCTCGGCAATCGCGCCTTCTTCAACGATACGGTGGAGTGCATGCTGGAAACCTCGCCGGGCGAGGATTTCCGCACCATCATCCTTCTCATCGATCTCGACGGTTTCAAGGAGATCAACGACGCCTTCGGGCACAAGACCGGCGACGAGGTGCTCAAGGTGGTCGCCAACCGCCTGCTCTCGAGCCTGCCCGATGGCGGCATGGCGGCACGCATCGGCGCCGACCAGTTCGCCGTCGCGGTCAGCAGCTTCGGCGATGTCGACATCTTCAGGCGGCTCGCCGAGGTGGTGATGAGGATCTTCGCCGACACCATCGTCATCAACGACCAGCATCTTTCCGTGCGCGCCACCATCGGCATCGCCGCGCATCCCGACCATGCCGATACCGCCGACGACCTGCTCTCGCGCGCCGATCTCGCACTCTACCGGGCCAAGCAGGTGGGGCGCGGATCGTGGATGATCTACGATCCGGAGATCGCCCGGCTCAGGGCGCGCCGCCGCGACCTCGAACTGTCGATCAAGCGGGCCTTGCGCGACCGGGAATTCGATCTGGCACTGCAGCCCAAACTGTCGCTCGAGGATGGCGAGGTCCATGGTGTCGAGGCATTGCTTCGCTGGTACGATCCGGTGAAGGGCGAACATGTCAGTCCGGGCGAGTTCATTCCGGTGGCCGAAAGCAGCCATCTCATCATCGACATCGACCGTCACGTCATCCGCGAGGGATGCCGCAAGGCCATGGCGTTCCATCGCGAGCATGGCATCGATCTCGCCATCGCGGTCAATCTCTCGGGTGCCCATTTCCACCGTTCGCAGCTCGTCGGGCTGGTCGAGGATGCGCTCGAATCGAGCGGCCTGCCGCCGCACCTGCTCGAGGTCGAGCTCACCGAGGGCGTGCTGGTGCGTGACCGCCGCTCGAGCGAGGCGATCATCGGCAGGCTGCACGATCTCGGCGTCAGGATCTCGCTCGACGATTTCGGCACCGGCTATTCGTCGCTCGCCTATCTGCGCGACCTGCCGCTCGACCGGCTGAAGATCGATCGCTCATTCGTCATGAAGATCGAGAAGAGCGCGCGCGACCGCAGCATCGTGCGCACCTTCGTCAATCTCAGCCGGGAACTGGGCATGAAGGTGATCGGCGAGGGCGTCGAGACGGTCGAGCAGATCCGCTATCTGCGCGATATCGGCTGTGACGAGATCCAGGGCTATTTCATCTCGAGGCCGCTGCAGGGCGACGATTTCGGCACATGGATGAAGAACCGCTCCTGGCTGCCCCTGCTCGAACGGATGAACGAGGACAGATCGCTGATGATGTAGGAAATCCCGCTGCTCGCAGCGGGATTGTTTGCCCTTGCGTTCAAGCGCCACGCAGGCGGCACTCCCGGTCGGTCGCTAGTCGTCGCTTTGCTCCTCCAGTTTGCTCTTGCGTTCAGGCGCCACGCAGGCTGCGCTCCCGGTCGGTCGCTAGTCGGAGCTGGCGCTCCTCCGGAGCTTGCACTTGCGTTCAGGCGCCACGCAGGCTGCGCTCCCGGTCGGTCGCTGGTCGTTGCTTCGGCTCCAGTCCCGCAAGATGGCGGGAGTGGAGGTGGAGGGGGTCAGGTGCTGCAGCGGGAAAGCAGGGCTTCGGCGACGATGCAGGCATCGGGCGAGCTGTCGACGGAACAGCCTTCGCTGCTCCACAGGCTGGTGGCTGCGGTGCAGGCCGTGCCGTTGAAGGTGGCACCGGTCGACTGGAGCAGGAAGGGGCGTTCGCGCCAGATGAGCATGTCGTCGTAATCCTCGTCGAGAACCCCGACGAGGCGCCGGTCGGCGAAGGGAGAGGAGCCGCTGTTGTTCAGCGCCTCGTCGGTCGAGGCCGGGGTCGTGGACATGCGGGTGCCGGTGGAAAGCCAGGCGCCGTGGCCGTTCTCGCCATGGCTGAAGAGGACGAAGGCGGCCCTGTCGGTGAGTTCGGCTGTGCCGCTCACGGCGGCACTGCCATCGCGCACGACGAGACTGCCATCGAGGGTCGAGCCGCTGGCGGTGAGTTCCGGGCTCACCTGGTAGCTGATGCGGCGGCCCCAGCCGTCGAGCGATTCGCTTTCCTGCAGGCCGAGGGTACGCCACGGGATCACGCTTTCGGCGGCGGTGACGGCGCTGGTATCGCAGGAACCGCTCGTTTCGGGCTGCGAACGCCCGTAACTGGCATCGCTGCTGTCGAGCCGGCCATCGGCCGGGCAGGGCAGGCGGTCGTTCCAGACATAAAAGGCGGTGAGGGAGTGTTCGAGTGCCTGTAACCGGGTCTTGGTCGCCTTCTGGCGACCGGCATCGACCTGACCGCCGAGCAGGCTGACGCCGCTTGCGAGGACCAGCCCCATGATGGTCATGACGATCGCCATCTCGACGAGCGAGAAGCCCGCCTCGCATGCGGGAACGGGCGGCGCTTCGTGCAGCCGTGCCGCGCGGCGTTCGGGGATGGCCCGGACGATTTCCTTTCCAGCGGCCGGCAGGGCGGTTTTCCTGCTGATCATCTCACACTCCGTCGCGAAGAAATCTGCGGTCGATCGCCGATTATGAACCCTTTTCGTCAATGGCGGGTTAGCAGCGTGTTGAAGAAATGCCGACAGCCGCGATGCGAGACGAAAAGGACTGGCGAACTTCGTCGGCGTTCGGGCGCGCAGCGCTGCTGCGTGCGTCGCCTGTCGCTCGTGATGCATCCAGCATCACAGCGCGCCAGGCTCCTTCCCGGCGGCAAAAATCGACGGCCGTCGCGGCCATCGGCATTTCTTCAACACGCTGCCAGCAGCGTGTCGACAAAATGCGCCGGTCGGTCATGGCTTGCGCCGGCGAAGTCCGTCGACATTCAGGTCGGCCGCACGGTGGCGGTCGATGAAATCGGTCATCAGCCGCCGTTCGGCGGATGACAGGCCGGGATCGCTGTCGAGGATGGCGTTCATCAGGTCGGCGGCCGCCTCGTCCTCGCCCATGTCGGCCAGCACGAAGGCCGGCATCTGCTTCGTCCAGACGGGCAGGCCCTCGATGTCGAGCGAGGCGAGGCGGCGGGCGATGGCAAGAGCCCAGGCGCGGTCATGCAGCCTGAAGCGGGCGAGATAGGCGGCGTGGGCGAGAAATCGCCAGCGGCTTTCGGGGTGGCGTTCGAACGCTTCGACGACGAACGCCACCATCCGCCGCACCTTTGCCGGGTCGGTGGCGAGGGCGAAATAGTAGGTGGCCATGGCCATGACATGGCCGGACTTCGGATCGAGCCGGTCGACCGCATCGAGCCAGCCGGCGAGGCGGTCGTAATCGTAGAGAAGGAGAGGGGTCACGATCCCGCCGCCATCGCCCGCTTCCTGCAGTTCGAGCGCGCCGAGGCGGTAGGCGAGCTGGCGGTCGCCGAGCCCCCTGACGAGGAGTGCCCGCGGCGAGGGAGGCGGCGGCAGGATGCCGGCGGGTCTGGCCCTCTGCCGTTCGAGGGCAAGGCCGAGCGCCAGTTGCGCACCGAGCAGGACAAGGGCGATACCGGCCGGTGCCAGCCGACGGAGCGGGGATCGCATGCCGGTCGCGGTCATGGATTCAGAAGGCCCGGCGGCGGAAATCGAGAAAGGCGGCGGTGGCGATCAGCCCCGCATGGACGATACATTGCAGCACGGTCAGGGCGAGCATGCCGGTGATCGCCGGCGCATGCACGAGCCAGTCGCCCTGTGCCATGAGATCGAGGCGCGGCAGCAGCAGCGAGACGAGATACATGCCCCGGTCGAGCCAGATCCCGGCATCCACGCCGCTGGCCGGCGCCATGAGGGCCTCCTGGCCCTCACCCGGAATTCCGGCGGTCCCGAGCAGGGTGCCCGAAAGGCGTGCGAGCACATACCAGCCGACGGCCGCCAGAATGGCGATGACCGGATTGGGGATGGCCAGTGCGATAAAGAGGGTGAGCGTGCCGGCAAGTGCCGCCTCGAGGGCAAGCGTGACGGTCCACAGGACCAGCCCGC
>JAGREZ010000561.1:1100-3872 GCA_020446285.1 Geminicoccaceae bacterium | reverse complement strand
CCTATGGTGCGAGCAAGGGCGGTGTCATGCAGATGACAAAGGGTCTCGCCAGCGCCTGGGCCGCCGACAATATCCAGGTCAATTGCGTCCTGCCCGGCTGGATCGACACCGAGCTCACCCGCAAGGCACGCATCGACATGACCGGGCTCGACGACAATGTGAAGGCACGCACGCCCGCCGGACGCTGGGGCGAGCCCGCCGATCTCGCCGGCATCGCCGTCTTCCTCGCGAGCCCGGCCGCCGATTTCGTCACCGGAACGGCCATCCCGGTCGATGGCGGCTACTCGATCATGGGCTAGCAGGCAGGAAAGGAAAGAAAGGATCGCGCATGGCACAAACCGATGTCAGCCGGCTGACGCAGCTCGGCACAAACACGAAACAGCCCGCCTCGCCCGATGAGGCGGTGCTGGAGACGGTGCCCAATCCGCATCCGGGCAGCGATTATGTCGTGCGCTTCACCTGCCCCGAATTCACCTCGCTCTGTCCGCTCACCGGCCAGCCGGACTTCGCCCATATCGTCATCGACTTCGTGCCGGACGAAAAACTCGTCGAGAGCAAGTCGCTCAAGCTCTATCTCGCCAGCTTCCGCAATCATGGCGATTTCCACGAGGCATGCTCGGTGGGCATCGGCAAGCGGCTGGAAGAGGCGCTGCGGCCGAAATGGCTGCGCGTGGGCGCCTACTGGTATCCACGAGGCGGCATTCCCATCGATGTCTTCTATCAGACCGGCGAGCCGCCCAAAGGGCTGTTCCTGACGGATCAGGACGTGCCCGGCTATCGCGGACGGGGCTGACAGCGAGAGCTCAGGGAGAAGGGCCGACGGCCTGCGCCTCCTGTGCCGCCTGCGCCGCTTCCCGGTCGGCCTTGGCATTGCGGAAGAACAGCGCCAGCACCAGCAGACCCGAGCCGGCCATCATGAAGATCACGGGATAGCCGAGCCATTCGGCGATCGGCCCCATGATCATGGTTCCGGCCGCCTGCCCGATGAAGAGGCAGAAGGCGAAGAGAGCTATGGCCGCACTCCGGTCGAACGATGCCATCTGCGTGCCGTTGGTCTGCAGGGTGTTGTGCATCATGTAGAAGCCGAAACCGGCGATGCCGGCCGCCAGCGCCACGAGCCCGACAGTGCCGGCAACGGCCACCAGCGCGAAACCGGCGATCAGCGCCATGCCGCCGCCCAGCACCAGCCCCCTTTCGCCAAGCCGCCGGTGGAGTTTCCTGACGAACAGGATGAAGACCAGACTGCCGAAGCCGAAGCAGCTCATGACAGCGCCGATGGCGAGATAGGAGAGATCGAAGGCGGCATGGAGATAGGGGGCGACATAGGGAAACGTGCCGGCGCAGAGAAAGCCCTCGATCGTCACCGTCAGGAGAACGATGCGCGCCCAGGGAACCCTCAGCACGCGGGCATACTGACCGAAAAGGTTGGGAATGTCCGCTGCCCGTTCGAAATTCCGGACATGCCCCGAACGCAATTCGATCACCATTGCCAGCGCGGTGGCCATCGTCGTCATTCCAAGCGCGAGGAACAGCTGCCGCCATGACAGCCATTCGGCGAAGAGGCCGGCAAAGGCCTGACCGAAGATCCCCCCGAAGACGCCGCCGAGAAGAAACCGGGCGATGACCGGCTGGCGGTCCTCATAGGCGACCGTCTCGCCGATATAGACCATCGACATCGGAATGACGGCTGCGATCGTCAGTCCTGAGAAGAAGCGGCCGAGCGTCAGCCAGAAGAGGTCGGAGGCGAAGGCGCAGGCGAGCGTGCCGGCTGCCGAGGCGGAAATCGCGATGACGGCCGTGCGATAGGGACCGAGCCGCGCACCGATGCCGCCATAGACGAGCTGAAACAGGCCGTAACCGAGCGTGAACGCGGTGATCGACATCGCCGCAGCACTCACCGGAACGGCGAATTCATCGGCAAGCTGCGGCAACAGCGAATCGCAGATGCGTGTCGTCGCCGATGCCATGAAGGCGCCGAGACTGAGCCATGCGATCGACCTGTTCAACGAGACTCCCCTGTCCCCGAAAGAAAGGAAACGGGGCCGCCCTCATGAACGGCCCCGCTCCCGCATCCCGCCAGCTTCGGCGGACCTACTGGATGCTGTTGATCGCCTCATAGGCCGCAAGGGCGCCGAGTTCCTCGGCATAGGCACGCTTCACCGGCTCGGCGAGCTCGAGCAGCTTGTCGCGCTCGGTGAATTCATGCGTGGTGAGAAGTCCTTCCTTTTCCATGCCGGCGAGCTTCTCGGCATCCTGCCCGCTCTCGATGTCGCGCGCGAACCGTCCGGCTTCCTTGCCCGCCTCGAGCACGCATTTCTGCTGGTCGGCGTCGAGGCGCTCGAAGGTGGCGTTGGAAAAGGCGATGGGACGGACCGTGATCGCATGGGCGGTCTTGGAGATATGCGGTCCCACCTCATAGAACTTCATCTGCTCGATGCCGGCGGCCTCGTTCTCGGCGGCATCGATAACGCCGGTCTGGATGGCGTTGTAGACCTCGCTGTAGGCGATCACCGAGGGCGCCGCACGCACCGCCTCGAAGATCTGCGTCTGGATCGGCGCGCCCATCACCCGCATCGGCAGGCCCTCGAGCTCGGCCATGTTGGTGACCGGATGGTTGACGATGAGCTGGCGGGTGCCGCCGCCGGCATAGCCGATCAGGCGGACATTGGCGTTGGCGAGCACATCCTCGGCGATCGGTGCGAGCGCATCCTGTTCGAGCACCTTGTTCCAGTGGTCGAGATCACGGAACAGGAAGGGCATGTCCATGAGCGG
>JAGREZ010000561.1:0-1038 GCA_020446285.1 Geminicoccaceae bacterium | reverse complement strand
CTCATATATTCGAAATAGTCCTTTTCGAGGCCGAGCTCGGAATTGAGATGCAGATCGAACTTGAGCGAACCGCCCGAGCATTCGCCGGCAAGCTCCTCGAACTTGCGCAGCCCCTTGGTGAACGCGTGGTTCTCGTCGAACTGCACCGCGCCGACAAGGGTCACTTCCTCGGCCTCGACCGCCGAAACCGTCGCCACGAGGGCGACCGCGGCAGTTGCAAGCAGTGTCTTGACAGACGTCATGAGGTTTTACCTCCCTTTCTCATGGTCCACATTCGCCTGCAATTACAGGCTGTAGCGCGCGAAATGTCACGCGCAATCGCGAAACTGTCCACGCTCAGTCGATGAATTTGGGCATCAGGAGGCGCGGCAGGAAGAGGATGATGTCGGGGATCAGGATGATCACCAGCAGCACGGCGAGCATCGGTGCGAGGATCACGGTGACATCCTTGAGCGCCTGCACGAGCCGGATCTCGCCGATGGCGGCGGCGATCAGCAGGCACAGGCCATAGGGCGGCGTGACGAGGCCGAAGGCAAGGCTGATCACGCCGATGATGGCGAAATGGATACCGTGCATGCCGACATGCTGGGCGACCGGATAGAGCACGGTGCCAAGGATGATGATCGCCGGCACCGCGTCGATGAACATGCCGAAGAGCAGGAAGGCGAGCGCGATCATGATGCCGGTGCCGGTGACGCCGAGCCCCATCACCTCGATCTGGGCGACCAGCGCTGCCGGAATCTTGAAATAGGCGAGGCACCAGCCGAACGCCGAGGCGGTGCCGACGCAGAAAAGGGAGATGCCGGCGAACCGGGCACTCTCGTAGAACACATGCGGCAGCTCGCGCGGCGCGATCGAGCGGTAGACGAAGAGGCCCAGAACCAGCGAATAGATGACGGCGATGAGCGAGGCCTCGGTGGGCGTGAAGAAGCCGCCGACGATGCCGCCGACGATGATGACGGGCGTCATGAGTGCCAGAAAGGCGCCGGCGAAGGCGCGCACGAGCTCCATGAAGGAGGAGCGCTGGTAGACGGGATA
>JAGREZ010000083.1 GCA_020446285.1 Geminicoccaceae bacterium | reverse complement strand
TGCGTATCGGCATGGGCCACGGATCGACCACCGACACACTCGATCCGGCGACGTTCGAGAACGGCTACATGCTGCAGCTCACCTACACCATTCACAACTATCTGACGGAGGTCGATAATTTCGGCAAGCTGGCGCCGGAACTGGCGGCAAGCTGGGAGCCGTCGCCGGACGCCGTCGAGTGGACCTTCGTCCTCAAGGACGGGCTCACCTTCCACAATGGCAAGACGGTGACGGCTGGTGACGTGCTCGCCTCCTTCAATCACCATCGCGGCGAGGAAAGCAAGTCGGCGGCCAAGCCGATCGTCGACCCGATCAAGGACATTATCGCGATCGATGAGCGCACGGTGCGTTTCGTGCTCGATGGCGGCAATGCCGATTTCCCCTTCATCGTCTCCGACTATCACCTGCCCATCCTGCCGGCGAAGGATGACGGCAAGCTGGATCTTTCCGGCGTCGGCTGCGGTCCGTATGTCCTCGACAACTGGGAGCCGGGGGTGCGCGGCCTGTTCAGGAAGTTCGCGGACTATCACAAGACCGACCGCGCCCATTTCGACGAGATCGAACTGCTCTCGATCATCGATGTCACCGCCCGCACCAATGCGCTCACCACGGGCGAGATCGACGTGATGGACCGCTGCGATCTCAAGACCGTGCATCTGCTCGGACGCAACCCGAACATCAAGGTGCAGGAAACGACCGGCACCCGTCACTACACCTTCCCCATGCGCACCGACATGGCGCCGCATGACGACGCCAATGTCCGCCGGGCGCTCAAATGGGGTGTCGACCGCGAGAAGCTGGTGCAGACCGTCCTGCGCGGCCACGGTGTCGTCGGCAACGATCACCCGATCGCGCCGTCGATGCGCTTTCACGCGGCTGATCTCGAACAGACCAGCTACGATCCCGACAAGGCGAAATTCTACCTGAAGGAAGCCGGGCTTTCGAACCTGACGGTGGACCTTTCCGCAGCCGATGCCGCGTTTGCCGGTGCCGTCGACGCCGCCACGCTCTATCGCGAACATGCCGCCGCCGCCGGGATCGAGATCAACATCGTCCGCGAGCCGAACGATGGCTACTGGTCGAATGTCTGGATGAAAAAGCCCTGGTGCGCCTGCTACTGGGGCGGCCGTCCGACGGAAGACTGGATGTTCTCCACCGCCTATCAGTCGGGCGTGGCCTGGAACGACACCTACTGGTCGAACGAGCGCTTCGACACGCTGCTGCTCGAGGCGCGTTCCGAACTCGACGAGAGCCGGCGCGGCGACATGTATCGCGAGATGCAGTCGATCCTTCGCGACGATGGCGGTCTCGTCTGCGCCATGTTCGCCAACTATGTCTTCGCCCACTCGGACAAGGTGGCGCATGACGAGCAGATGGGCGGCAACTGGGACCTCGACGGCCAGAAATGTATCGAACGCTGGTGGTTCGCCTGAATTTCCTGCCTGCAGGAGCCATGCCGGGTCACCCGGCATGGCAACTTGCCGAATTGTGGCAGGCGCGTCTTTCTCTTGATCCCCTGCATTTTACGGCGCAACCTTTTGTTCTTTGAGGACAGAGACCGGAAGGGGAGACGTCGTCATGAGCCGTATCGATCGCCGCCAGTGTCTTGGAGTGTTTGCCGCAGGCGCCGGGATGGTTGCCGGCGGGGGGGCGCTCTCTCGGCTGGCATTTGCCGCCGATGGCATCGTGCCCGATGAGAAGAGCGTGCTGCTGGTGATCGATGTGCAGAACTGTTTTCTGCCCGGTGGCAGTCTTGCGGTGAATGATGGCGATGCGATCATTCCGGTTATCAATGAACTGGCGAAGAAGTTCGAAAATGTGGTGATGACCCAGGACTGGCACACGCCGGGCCACATCTCGTTTGCTTCCAGCCACAAGGGCAAGAACCCGTTCGACACGATCGAACTGCCCTACGGCACGCAGGTACTCTGGCCCGATCATTGCGTCATGGGCACCGAAAGCGCCGAGCTGGCCGAAGGGCTCGACATTCCCCACGCCCAACTCATCATCCGCAAGGGCTATCACAGTCAGGTGGACAGCTATTCGACCTTTCTCGAAGCGGACAAGGCGACCCGCACGGGGCTCACTGGTTATCTCGCGGAGCGCGGTCTGGAGCGGATCTATGCCTGTGGCCTCGCCACCGATTTCTGCGTGAGCTGGTCGGCGATCGACGCGGCCTCCGCCGGCCTCGAGGTGGCAGTGATCGAGGATGCCTGTCGCGGCATCGACATCGACGGCTCGGTGAATGCCGCCTGGGAACAAATGGCAAAGGCCGGCATCGAGCGCCTGCAGTCGACGGATTTCGTGTAGCAGCTGCGGGTCAGGGGCGGGTGAGGTCGGCATGGCCCGCTTCGGGGAATGGGCCGGGGCAGCCGGCAGCCGAGAAGGAATCCTCAAGACCGCCGAAGGCGCCGGCATACGGACTCACCCTCGACACCGTCAAGGCGGGTGTGTCAGGGAAAACCGTCCGTTTGCAAGGTTGCGATCATGTCTGCGACGCGTAGCAGGCCGCTCTGTTCAAGCTTCAGGATCAGTGTTTCGGGCGATATGGGCGGATTGTTCAAACGCCTCCGCATGACTTCGATCGCGTTCATGGCCGTGCGAGGATCAAGATCGATGCTGTTCGCGATGAATTCGTCGGGCGTGATGGCTTCCAGATCGAGAGGAGCGAGGATTGGTTCCGGAAAATCCCTGAGATTGTCCGTGACGATGACGGATGCGCGCGTCTTCAGCGCCGCCGCGACCACATGACGATCATTCTCGTCGGGCAGCTTCGGAAAGGATGTTTCAAGAATTTCATGACCATGCACCATCGCATCCTCGAACGCGCTCTGCATGGCTGTACGAACCTTGCGAGCCTTGTCAGAGGACAGCGGATCGTTCTTGCGCTCGAGGATTTCGCGGACTGCCTTTTCCGTCTCGTCGAGAATGCGCGGGGTCCATCTCGGACGAAACAGCTCGGCCTCGGCCAGCGACAGCAACAGGTTCCGCTGTAGCGCGCCGGCGAGCGCACATGCGTCGAGCAGGGCCGTGAAGCGGTTGGCGAACACGTGCTCAAATCAGTTCTTTGTCGATGGCAGCGAGTTCCGCCAAAGCCGTGCTACGCTCTTTGACCCGTTGTTCCTTGTACTCGAACAGGTCGGTCGCCTTGATGCGGCGATGCCGGCCGGTCATCGAGTAGGAAAGTTTCCCGTCTTCAAGCAGTTTTATGAAATGGGGTCGTGAGACGTTGAGGATGTCGGCAGCCTGCTGGGTGGTGAGCATCTGGCGGACGGGCACCAGCGTGACGGCCTCGCGACGGCCGATATGCCGCAGGAGTTCCATGAGCAAATGCGAAAGGGCGGGGGTGAGCGCGATTTCGCTCGTTTTCCCCTCCTCCAGGCAAAGCTTCAACCTCGTGTCCTCGCCCTCTTGCATTTGCGTGGCGAGGATGGTTCGCAACTGGTCCGCCGCCTGACTGTCCAGTTCGTCCGGCAGCCGGTCGACAAACGGTTCTGTATAGGATGCCGGTAGTGTCATGGTTCTTTCTCCCTTGTTGAAACTCCGCTAATCCGTATTCGAAATAAACGCAACGATTTAACAAAATGTAAACCAGACTCCGGGTATGGGTGTTAGCGGAATCAGTTTGAATTAGGATCAATAACCAATAAAAAGGACTTCAGCCCGCGTTGATGCCGCTTCGGAAGGCCCAGCCGGTCATTCGCTGTTCGAGGAGGGCGAAGATGGCGTACATGGCGATGCCGAGGATGGCCAGTGCTATGAGGCAACCGAAGACCAGCGGAACCTCGAAATTGGCCTGGGCCTGGAGCATCAGATGCCCGAGGCCGGAATTGGCGGCGATGGTCTCGCTGATGATCGCACCGACGAAGGCGAGTGTGATCGCGACCTTCAGCGAGCCGAAGAAATAGGGCATCGAGCGGGGAATGCCGACCTTGAGCATGATCTCGAGCTTGCTGGCGCCGAGTGCCCTCAGCACATCCTCCATTTCCGGTTCGAGGGTGGCCAGTCCCGTGGCGACATTGACCACGATGGGAAAGAAGCTGATGAGGAATGCCGTGAGGATGGCCGGCACCGTACCGACGCCGAACCACAGCACGAGAATGGGCACGACAGCGACCTTGGGGATCGAGTTGAAGCCGATCATCACGGGATAGAGACCGCTGTAGATCGCCTTCGACCAGCCGATGAAGATGCCGAGTGCCAGACCGAAGACGACGGCGATCGCAAAGCCCGCGACTGTCGTCCAGAGCGTTTGCAGCGAATTCAGCAGGATCGCACCCTTGAAGTTCCACATTTCGGCAAGGACCAGTGTCGGTCGCGGCAGCACATAGGCCGGCATGTCGAACAGGATGCACGCCGCTTCCCACAGGAGAAAGAGGGCGATGGTGATGATCCAGGGGGCGAGGCGCTCCGTGTTCACTGCTGACACACTCTTCCTGTTTACTGCTGCCGCACTCCGGCGATCTGGTGACGCAGCGTGTGGATGATGTCCACCGAGGCGCGGTCGTAGAGGATTTCGAGATCGCGCGGGCGGGGAATGTCGATGACGTGGCGGTGGAGGATGCGTCCGGGGCGCGCACTCATGACGTGGATCGTATCGGCGAGAAAGACGGCCTCGCGCAGGTCGTGGGTGACGAGAATGCAGGTGAAATGCTGCTCCTGCCAGAGATCCCGCAGCACGCACCAGAGTTCCTCGCGGGTGAATGCGTCGAGGGCCGCAAACGGCTCGTCGAGCATGAGCAGTTCGGGTTCGTGAACGAGTGCGCGGCAAAGCGAGACGCGCTGCTGCATGCCGCCGGACAGCTCCCATGGAAAGCGGTCGCCGAAGCCGGCAAGCCCCACCGTTTCGAGGATGGCATCGGCGCGTTCCTCATACTCCCTGCGGTGGCTGCGGATGCGCGAACGGTGCGGTTTGACGATCTCGAGCGGCAGCAGCACATTGTCGCGGACCGTGCGCCAGGGCAGGAGGGTCGCGTTCTGGAATGCCATGCCGGCGATCTTGAGCGGCCCGCGAACGCGCTCGCCGGCAACGCTGACAGTGCCGGCGGTCGGCGGACGAAGGCCGGTGACGAGTTTCATGAGAGTGGACTTGCCGCAGCCGGACGGGCCGACCACGGCGGTGAATTCGCCCTTTTCCACCGCCATGTCGGCGGCATCAAGAGCCAGTACCTCGCCGTCACGCGTCCGGTAGGCGAGCGAGGTGCCGCTCAGTTCGACGAAGGCCATAAGGGCTAGTTCAGCTTGCGCGCGGCAATGTCCGGAAGATACTCGGAAGTGAAGATGTCGGCGGCGGACGGCCTCGCAGTATATTCATAGCTGATGCCGATCTGGTCGAGGCTCGCTTCCAGCCGCTCCGGTGTGGCATCGCCGACACCGTTCTCCATCACCCAGTCGGTGGCGATATTGTCGCGGATGCACATTTCGAGCCGCTCGGTCTCGACCTCCCGGCGTCCGACATCGTTGCGGGCGAGGATCGAATCGATGGCGCGTTCGGGGTTGCCGATCGATTCCCGGATGCCGCGAACGGTGGCGCGCAGGAATGCCCTGACCGCATCCGGATTGTCGCTCGCGAAGTCGGTATTGACGATGACGACATTGCCGTAGAGCTCGAGCCCGTGGTCGGACATCATCATCACCTTGATATCCTCCGGCGGCACGCCCTTCGATTTCAGGTTCAGATAGGAGGAGAAGGAAAAACCGAAGATCCCGTCGACATCGCCTGCGGCAAGCATCGGCTCGCGCACGGGAAAGCCGATACTCTCGATGGCGACCTTGCTCTCGTCGATATCGTTGATGGCAACGAAGCTCGGCCATTGGGCAAAGGCGGAATCGGGTGGCGGCGCACCGAGCTTGCGGCCTTCGAGGCTTGCGGGATCGTGCGGGTCGATGCCGCGGCCTTCCAGCGAGATGATGGCGAAGGCCGGGGCATCATAGAGCACCATGACGGCCTGCACCGCCGCGTCGGGGTTCTGGTCCTTGAACTTGACGAGGGAGGCGAAATCACCGGTTCCGATGTCGTAATTGCCGGTGGCGATTCTTGGAATGGTCTGCGACGATCCCGAACCGCTGTCGATGGAGACGTTCAGCCCCTCCTCGGCATAGAAGCCATCGTCGAGCGCCACCGTGAACGG
>JAGREZ010000560.1 GCA_020446285.1 Geminicoccaceae bacterium | reverse complement strand
TTCGAGGGGCCGCTCGACCTGCTCCTCGATCTGGCGCGTTCGCAGAAGGTCGATCTGGCGAAGATTTCGGTGCTGGCGCTGGCCGAACAATATCTCGGCTATCTGCGCAAGGCCCACGATCTGCAGCTCGACATCGCCGCCGAATATCTCGTCATGGCGGCATGGCTCACCTTCCTCAAGTCCCAGCTTCTGCTGCCGAAGGAGGAACGCGAGGAACCCGATGCCGAGGAATTGGCGGAGCAACTCGCCGAACGCCTGCGCCTCCTCGACGCTCTGCGCAAGGCCGGCGAGGAGCTTCTGGGAAGGCCCGGACTGGGCAGCGAGCGCCTGCCCCGGGGTATGCCCGAGCCTGTCGCCATCGCCGTGCGCCACCGCTATGTCGCCCGGCTTGCCGATCTGCTCACATCCTACAGCCGCATCATGACGCGACAGAGAAGCGGCGGGTTTGTCATTCAGAAGCGCAAGCTGATCAGCGTCGAGGAACAGCTCGAGCGGCTGGCGAGAATGCTGACGGGCCAGCAATGGGCCGACATCCGGGCCTTTTTGCCCGAAAGGCTCGATCCGGGCGTGCACACACGTTCGGCCATCGCTTCCTCGCTCATCGCCGGGCTCGAGCTGGCACGGCGAGGGGAAGTGGATATCCGTCAGGAACGGGCTTTCGGCCCCATCATGATCAAGAGGCGGTCATGAACCATGAAAAGAACGGCGAAATGGTTGCTTGCATGCTGGTTGGCGCTGGTCGCGTGGATCGGGCGGGTTTTCCGGTTCGGACGAAACGGTGGCAAGGCGGCGGAGATCGCAATGGGCGCTGAAGCGGCGAAGAAGATCGACCCTTCCGAGGGGGAATTCCCCGAGGCGGACAAGGTGCCGGAGGATGACAACGAGGAATACGCGCTGGGCGAGGCGGATGAGATCCGGCGGCCCGGGTCCGGTGGGGCCGAGGCCGGCGAACAGGGCGTCGACCGCGAGGATGCACCGGAGGCTGACAACGAGGAAATGGCGGAGGCCGGCGGCGATGATGTCGGGGCTGAAACCGGGACCGATCCCAGGCTCGTTCTGGAAGCGCTTCTCTTCCAGTCCGACGAACCGCTTGAAGAGCGCGATATCCAGGCGCATCTCGGTACATCGGTCGCCATCCTGCCGCTGCTGGAGTCCCTGCAGGAGGATTATTCGAAGCGCGGGATCCGGCTTGAGCGGAGCGAGCGGCGCTGGGCCTTTCGGACCGCACCGGAGGTGGCGCCGCTGATGACCCGGCGCGAGGAGCGGCCCAAGCGCCTGTCGCGGGCGGCATTGGAGACACTGGCGATCATCGCCTACCAGCAGCCGGTTACGCGCGCGGAGATCGAGGCGGTACGCGGTGTGCCCGTTTCCAGCGGCACGCTGGATCTGCTCGTGGATGCGGGCTGGGTGGCGCCGCGCGGACGCAAGGAGGCGCCGGGCCGGCCGGTGATGTGGGGCACGACGCCGGATTTCCTCGACCATTTCGCGTTGGCCGCGCTGGAGGATCTGCCTCGCCTCGATGAGCTCGAGGGTGCGGGTCTGTTCAAACCGCTGCACGGGGATAGCGGTTGATCCGTTTGCGAGATTGCGCCAGGGCCGGTTTTTTGCCACATTCCGGCGCAACGTCCCATACGCGGTATCGTGCAAGGGCATGACGGTGGTGTATCCGTCGTTGCCCGGTTCGGTAGCTGTCAAACAATGAGGGTGTCTCCATGAGCATCGGTATCTGGCAGGTTGTGCTGATTCTGATGATCGTCCTGATCCTGTTCGGCGCTGGAAAGCTGCCGAAGGTGATGGGCGACGTCGCCAAGGGTGTGAAGAGTTTCAAGGCCGGCATGAAGGACGATGACGACGACGACAAGGCGTCGATCACCGCCGAACGTTCGGCGGAGGCGCCGAAGGCCGGGGTCAAGGACGAAACTGCCAAGAGCTGACGCCCGACAAGGGCCGTGAAGGCCCGAGGAGCCCCGGTCATGTTCGATCTCGGTTGGTCCGAGATGGCGGTCATCATGCTTGTCGCCATCATCGTCATCGGTCCCAAGGATCTTCCGCGAGTCGCCCGTTCCGTTGGCAAATGGACAGGCAAGGCACGCGCACTCGCGCGCGATTTCCAGCGTTCGCTCGACGACATGGCGCGGGAGGCGGAACTCGACGAGATCAAGAAGACCGTCGAGAAGGCGAGCCCCGGCAAGCTCCGGAACACCGTGACCAGTGCCATCGAGGACAGCTTCGATCTCGATGACCGCAAGTCCGCCGGCAAGGAACGCCGGCCGACTGCCGCGCCGTCGGCGGACAAGGCGGGGACCTCTCCCTTGACAGAGGGCGCCGGTGGCCAGACGCCCGGAACGGATCGCCGCAGCTCCTCCGGCGATGCCGCCACAACCGACGGATAGGCTCAGGTGCTCAAGGATATCGACGATCGCGAACTGCCGCTCCTCGATCACCTGATCGAACTGCGCAACCGGCTCATGTATTCGGCCGGTGCCGTGCTCATCGGCTTTCTCGTCTGCTACTTCTTCGCCGAGGACATCTACGTCTTCCTCACCCGGCCACTCGCCGACATCTGCCTCGAAGGTGCGGCGGCGGGCGAGCAGGGTGCCTGCACGCGCATGATCTACACGGCGCTCACGGAAGTCTTCTTCACCTATCTCAAGATCGCCTTCTTCGCCGGACTGTTCATCACGTTTCCGTTCATAGCGAGCCAGCTCTGGCTGTTCATCGCTCCCGGCCTCTATCGAAACGAGAAGCAGGCATTCCTGCCCTTTCTCGTCGCCACGCCGGTCCTGTTCTTCTTCGGCGGGGCGATGGTCTATTACGTCATCTTTCCGCTGGCCTGGCGTTTCTTCCTGAGCTTCGCCTCCCCGGGAGGTGAGGGGGTATTGCCCATCCAACTCGAGGCACGAGTTGGCGAATATCTCGATCTGGTGATGAAGCTGATCTTCGCCTTCGGCCTCTGCTTCCAGCTGCCGGTCGCACTGACGCTCATGGGACGGGTCGGGCTCGTCTCGTCCGAAGGGCTCGCGCGGAACCGCAAATATGCGGTGGTCATCACGTTCGTTGTAGCAGCCCTGCTGACCCCGCCGGACATCATCAGCCAGATCGGCCTAGGCATTCCGATCATCATCCTCTACGAGATTTCCATCGTCATGGTGCGGATGGCGGAACGCAAGCGTGCCGAGCGGGAGGAAGAGGAGTCCGCGGATGAGGAATCCACCGATCTGACGAACTGAACTGAGCCAGGCGCGTTTTCCGCCGGCCCTGATCTGTTCCGCCGGCAATGAAAAAGCCCGGCCTCGTTCGAGACCGGGCTTCTTCCGTTCGGGGCAGGGGTGTTACCAGCTGCCGGTATTGGGCATTGACGCCCATGGTTCGGCTGCGGGCAGGTGGTCGCCCTTCTGCAGGATCTCGAACGAGATGCCGTCCGGAGACTTGATGAACGCCATGTGTCCGTCGCGCGGAGGACGGTTGACGGTCACGCCCATGTCCAGCATCCGCTGGCAGAAGTCGTAGACATTGTCGACTTCATAGGCGAGGTGGCCGAAGTTCCTTCCGCCGGTATAGTCCTCGGTATCCCAGTTGTAGGTGAGTTCCAGCAACGGCGCCCGTTTCTCCGCCGCTTCGGCGGTGTCGTCGCCGGCACTCAGGAAGACGAGCGTGAAACGTCCACCCTCGTTCTCGATCCTGCGAACCTCCTTCATGCCCATCTTGTTGCAGTAGAAATCCATCGACTGGTCGAGATCCTTCACCCGGACCATGGTATGCAGATAGCGCATCCTCGCTTCCTCTCCTCCGTGTCGTCATTCAGGCGATAACGTGGCATGTTCTAGAGCGGTTCCCGCTCGGGTGAAACCACTCTGGCAGCAGAACCGGCAAATGCCGACGACGCGCAAGCTGTCAGGCGGCGGTGGATTCCGCCGCGCGCAGGGACGTCGTGTCACGGAGCAATGCCGCATTGTCCGGGAGACGCAGGGATACCATGCAGATGAGCAACGAGCAGGCAGCGAGGATCACGAACAGTGTGGAGGTTGACCCGGTCTGCTCGTAAAGTCCTGAAATCACGGGTATGATGGCGGCGTTGACGCCGAGGGCGAGCACGAACTGCATGCTGTATGCGCGGCTTCGCCAAGCCTTGCCGACATAGCGGCCCAAAAGCCAGCTCGATACCGGTATGGCGCCGAAGATCACGAGCATGAGCGGCACGGCGAGCGGCACGGCGAGCGTTCCCGGCAGGAACGCCACGGCGAGCAGAAGCGGCGCCTGCAATCCGGTGGCGATGATGAGGACCGGTCGCGGGCCGATCCGGTCGATAAGCCGGCCGGTGAAGAGCTGGGTGAAGGAGGCTGTGAAGAACACGGCTGTGGTGATGATGCCGATGCCTGCAATACCCAGCGTTTCGGCGCTCAGCCTTTCCTCGAACAGTTTGGGCAGCGCCACGGTCACGCCAGCGAAGACGAAGCCACCGAAAAGGGCGGTGACGCCGACGATGAGGAATACGTTGAGCTGGGCCGAGGCGGAGGGGCTGGGATCTGGCCGCTCGATGTCCCGGCCTGTGGCACCACCGCCCGGGCGGGAGTGAAAGAGATAGTAGACGCCGAGTGCGACCGCGACGACACCCGGGACAATGAATGCCGCACGCCAGCTGATCCATGCCGCCAGCAGGCCGGTCACGGCAGCCGCGAGCGCCACGCCGAGATTGCCATACACACCGTTTATGCCGAGTTCGCGTCCCGGGCGTTCGGCAAGATTCACGATCATCGCCGTTGCAACCGGATGATAGATTGCCGCAAAAAGGCCGAGGGCGGCCATGGCAAACATCAGCGCGAGGGGATCGGGCGCCAGGCCAACGAGAATGGCACTGACTCCGATTCCGAAGAAAAAGACACGCATCATCGTGGCGCCACGGAACATGTCGCCAAGCCAGCCGCAAGGCAGCGTTGCGGCTGCGTATAGAATAAATGCCGGCGCGCCCAGACTGAGCGCGTCGCTGTAGCTCATTCCCCATTCCTTGTGCAAGGCAAGCACAGCGGTTGGAAAAATCAGCATGAAATAGTGATCAATGAAATGCGCCAGATTCAAGATCCGAAGCGCTGGACGGTTTCCCATGACGGATCCCTGTATTCAATGACCGGACCCTACAACCGACGCTGGGAGATGGCGAGAGCTTATGCTAGCGGATGTGCGAAACATCATATTCAGTGCCCTTTGCATGGCCCCGTCGCCGCGAACGAACGCTCAACCGGTGTCAAAACCGGTGTTTTCCGATAGCTGCAGGTTTCAGGCACAGGGATGAACGGGAAGCGTTGGCGCCATGTCGCGCGGTGTGTCCCCCGCGCTCACTCCTTGCCCTTGCTCCGGGCAGCGCGCCAGAAATAGGACAGGAGCCAGATCGGCACCACGATCACGGCACCAAGCAGCACATAGCTCACCGCCCACTGGACATAGTCGCTGGCATTGCCGACGATTTCGGCGAGCTGCTGTTGCGCCCATGAAAGCAGCTCGCGCGGCGAGAGCTCGAGCCAGGCGAGCGCCATGCCGACCACGAGCGAGGCGAGCAGGAGCTTGATGACCGTGCCGAACGTGATCCTTGGCAAGAAGCATCTCTCAGCTTTGCCCCCCATCCGGTGTGCGGGGGGAACGTCGCCGATATAGAAGCGACGATCCGGCCCGGCAACCCCGCATCCGGCCCCGTATCCCTGCCGCATGCTGCCAGACGGCGCGGATCGCCCATTCATTGTCATATTCCAAGAAGTAATCACTATGGTTACCAATACTTCTTGCCGAATTTTGAGAGCTGTTGGCATATTCATGCAACAAGAGAGCTTGAGCTTTCGGGGGAGGTCATACGATGAATGCCCGGACGGGTGATCCGCGACGGAAATTCCTGGTCGGCGTGGGCCGCATGGCGGCGCTGGCCGTTTTCCTTTGCATCGGGGCATCAGACCCGGCACTCGCGGCCTATCCGGAAAAACCCATCAAGATCGTCGTGCCGACACAGGCCGGCGGCGGAATGGACTCGGTCGCACGCATTCTCCAGCGCTATTTCGAGAGCCATCCCGATGTTCTCGGTGCGGATGTGGTCATCGTCAATATGCCCGGTGCCGGTGGAACCATCGGTACGCGCGAGATCAAGGACGCCGCACCGGACGGATATACGGTCGGGTTCTGGCATGAGGGGCTCATCACTTCGGCAGCCATGGGTGTCTCCGACTTCGACCATGAGAGTTTCGAGATTCTGGGAGCCACCGGCTACGGTGACCTCGGTTTCGGCGTTTCGGTGAATTCACCCTATCAGACCTTCGGGGAACTGATCGAGGCCGCGCGCGAGCATCCCGATACGGTCAAATGCGCCACCAATGTCGGCCTGCCGGTGCATTTCGTGCCGCTCATGGTCGCCGATGCCGCCGGTGTCCAGTTCCGTTATGTGCAGACGGGCGGCGGAGCCAAGCGCTTTCCGTCGGTCGTGGCCATGCACACCGATTTCGCCATCTTCGGTTCGCTCGAATTCATCAAGTGGGCTGATGCCGATCTCAAACCCATCGTGATGTTCTCCGAGGAACGGCTTGAACAGCTTCCCGATGTGCCGACTGCGCGCGAACAGGGGATCGACGTGATCGCCAAGGCCAACCGCATCTGGCTGGCTCCCAAGGGCACACCCGAGGACATCCGGGACCATCTCGTCAATGCGCTGCGCACTGCGATGGCGGACGAGGAAGTTCAGGCGCGTTTCAACGAGCTCGGTGTCGTGCCGGCCTATGTCGAGCCGGATGCGTTGCGCGCCGAGCTCGACGGGTGGAAGGCGCACACCGAGCCGCTCGTGGCGAAGGCGCGCGAGTTGCAGAAATAAACCGTCCGGTCTCAGGCGAGCATTCCTCCGTGTTTGACCGGTTCCTGGTTTCGGATTGGCGGCGGCAGGACAGTGCTCTTGCGTTCGTACTCCTGCTCTTTGGCGGGCTCGTGATCCGCGAGGCGGACAAGCTGCCGCCGCCCTTTTTCGATCCCCTCGGCTCGGCGGCGGTGCCGCGGCTGGTTGCCGGACTCCTGATGGGGCTTGCCTTCATCCTGCTCATCCGTTGTCTGCGAAAGCCACCGCAGGAGCATGAAGGATCGGCGGACGAGCCGGTTGCGACATCGCCGCTGGTTGCCCTCATGTCGGCGGTCCTGCCGGCGCTCTATGTCGCGGCCATGCAGTTCGGATGGCTCGGTTTCGCGCCGGCATCGGCTCTCTTCATCCTGCTCATGGGCGGTGTCCTGGCCCGCTGGCGACCGCGTGCACTGGGTGTGATCGCGATCGTGGCGCTCCTTTGCGGTTACGGTCTCAATGTGATCCTCACCGACATTCTCTATATCGACCTGCCGCAAGAATCCTTCTGGCAGGAGGCAGGTTGAGTGCTCGCCGACCTCGTCAATGCGCTCTTCTACATCGCCCAGCCATGGCCGTTCTTCTGGGTTCTTCTCGGCACCTTTCTCGGCATCTTCGTCGGCGCGGTGCCCGGCCTGACGGGCGGCATGCTGATCACGCTGACCATGCCGCTCACCTTCTACATGGACAGCACCGAGGCGCTGGTGCTGCTGGTGGCCATGTATGTGGGCTCGGTGTCGGGCGGCCTCATCTCGGCAACGCTCCTGAGAATGCCCGGAACGCCATCGTCGATCATGACCACATTCGACGGTTATCCGATGGCGCAGGGTGGCCAGCCCGAGAGGGCGCTGGCACTCGGTATCGGCGCATCGCTGGTCGGCGGACTCATTGCCGGCGTGTTTCTCGTGTTACTCTCGCCGCCGCTCTCGAAATGGGCGATGCAGTTCAGTCCGTGGGAATATTTCACCATGGTGCTGATGGCCATCGTGCTTATCGCCAGCATCAGTCAGGGAAGCATGGTCAAGGGCCTGATCGCCGGCTTTCTCGGCATGCTGTTCGCGATGCCGGGCCTCAATGAATCCGACGGCCAACTGCGTCTCACCATGGGTTACAACGAACTCGCCGACGGCTTCAAGCTGTTGCCGGTGCTGCTCGGCGTCTTCGTCATGAGCCAGATCATCGAGGACGCTTTCGAGATCAACAAGGCACCGGTCTCGCTCGCACTCGGTACCTCGCGGGTGAGCATCGGCCTGCGCGAGTGGGCGCGACATTCCGTCAATATCGTGCGCTCGGGCGTCATCGGCACCTGGATCGGCATCCTGCCCGGCGTCGGCGCGAGCATTTCCTCGATGGTCGCCTATGCCACGGCGCGGAGCCTGTCGCGCACGCCGGAGAAGTTCGGCACCGGGCATGACGAGGGAATCGTCGCTTCCGAGGCCGCCAACAACGCCAATGTCGGCGGCGCGCTCATACCGATGATCACCATGGGCATTCCCGGAAGCCCGATCGACGCCATTCTCCTCTCGGCGCTCATTCTCCACAATATCCAGCCCGGACCTCTGCTTTTCCTGACCAATGGCGATTTCGTCTGGGCGCTCATGGCAGCCTATCTGGTGGCCAATATCCTGATGTTCATCATCATGACGCTGTCGGTCAGGTGGATCGCGCGGGTTATTGTGTTCGACAAGGCGATTCTGCTGCCGGTCATCTTCGTCTGCTGTGTCGTCGGAGCCTATGCGCTTTCCAACCGGATGTACGATGTGTGGGTGGTGATCGCCTTCGGCATCATCGGTTTCGGTCTCGACCGTGCCCGCGTACCGCTCGGGCCGTTCGTCATCGGCTTCGTGCTCGCCGGTATCTTCGAGGCCGAA
>JAGREZ010000559.1:7124-9037 GCA_020446285.1 Geminicoccaceae bacterium | reverse complement strand
CCCTGCTGCCGGCGCTCGCCGGCCTCGCCGCGGGCCGTGCCATCCGCCAGCGGATCTCCGAGGAACGATTCCGCCGCTGGCTTCTGCTGGCACTTCTCCTGCTGGGTCTGAACGTCATGGTGCGCGCGCTCGCCTGATCCGCGTTCATGTCATTGATCGCGCGCGCGTGGATGGGTAGAGGTAGAAGGATCATGAACGAACAGCCATCGGGGACGGAAACCCAATGAATGTGCAGGGCGCCGCCCGTCCGCCCGTCCAGGATCTGCTTGCCGGGCTCGTCGCTTTCGACACGGTCAGCCGGAACTCCAACCTGCCGATGCTCGAACATGTGCGCGCATTTCTCGACGCGCAAGGCATCGCCTCGTCGATCGCCGTGGACCCGCACGACAGCGGCAAGGCGGGCCTGCTCGCCACCATCGGCCCCGCCGACGCGCCGGGCATCGTCCTTTCCGGACACATGGATGTCGTTCCGGTCGACGGCCAGCCCTGGTCGAGTGACCCGTTCACCGCCCGCTTCGACGGCGGCCGCATCTACGGACGCGGCACATGCGACATGAAGGGCTTTCTTGCCGCCTGCCTGTCCGTCGTGCCCGCCATCCGGGACATGGACCTTGTCCGTCCGGTCCATCTGGCCTTCTCCCATGACGAGGAAGTCGGCTGCAAGGGCTCGAAGGTGCTGCTCGATCACATGAAGGAGCGCCTCCCGCACCGGCCGCTGGGCTGCGTCGTGGGCGAGCCCACGCAGATGAAGCCCGTCGATGGACACAAGGGCAAGATCGCCGCGCGCGTCACCATCACCGGCCGCGAGGGACATTCGGCGCTGACCCATGAAACCGTCAACGCCGTCCTCCATGCCGGCCGCCTCATCGGTCACCTCGCCGATGTCGCGGACCGGCTCGCCGCCGAAGCGCCCGCCGCCGGCAGGGGCTTCCTGCCGCCGCACACGACCATGAGCATCGGCCGGATCGAGGGTGGCTCGCAGATCAACATCGTTCCCCGCTCCTGCACCTTCGAGATGGAATTCCGCACACTGCCCGGCGAGGATCCGCAAGAGCATCTCGCACGCGTGATCGACCATGCCCGGACGCACCTGCTGCCGGACATGAAGGAGCGGGCGGAGGAGGCCGACATCGCCTTTTCGACATTCCTTGCCTATCCCGGCTTTCGCGCGCCGGCGGGCGATCCCTTCGTCGCCACCTGCATCGATCTCGCCGGCGGCGATCCGCCGGGCAAGGTGTCCTACGGTACGGAAGCCGGCTGGTTCCAGGATTATGACATCCCCACCATCGTCTGTGGACCGGGAGACATGTCGGTGGCGCACAAGCCCGATGAACATGTCGAGACCGCACAGCTCGATCTCGCCCGAACCTTCATTCTCGATCTCGCCGGAAAGCTCGCCACATGACCCTGCCCATTGAAATCGAGAAGCCCGACATCACCCCGCTGAAGAACCGCCATGACGGTATCGACTGGGTGACGACCTTCGACAGCGGGCGGACTGGTCCCCATGTGGTGATCAACGCGCTCATCCACGGCAACGAGATTTCCGGCCCATGGTCGCTCCTGCGTCTGCTTGAAAGCGGCCTTCGCCCGCAGGCGGGAAAGCTCAGCCTCGCACTCGCCAATATCGAGGCGTTCAATGCGTTCGATCCGGCCGATCCGGGTGCGACCCGTTACCTCGACGAGGACATGAACCGTCTCTGGATTCCGGAGAAACTCGAGGGAAGCGGAGAAACGATCGAACTTCGCCGGGCCCGCGAACTCCTGCCGCTCTACAGGAGCGCCGACCGCCTCCTCGATCTGCATTCGATGTCGACTCCCTCGCCCGCTCTCATGATCTCGACCGTCAGGGCGAAGGGAAGGGTGCTCGCAAAAGCGTTCGGACGCCCGCAATTCGTCGTCGCCGACCGCGG
>JAGREZ010000559.1:6707-7051 GCA_020446285.1 Geminicoccaceae bacterium | reverse complement strand
GGACAGCACTGGGCGAGGGTCGCGCTCGACATCTCCTATGCGTGCTGTCTCGAAATGCTCCGCGTGACCGGCATCGTCGACGAGCGTGACATCGAGGCGCACATGCCGGATCTCGAAAAGCCGGAACAGAAGCTCGTCGAGGTCACTCACCCCGTCACCATCAGGAACGGAACCTTTCGTTTCGAACGCGACTTCACAGGGTTGGACATCATCGAAACGGCAGGCACGGTCATCGCCATGGACGGTGACGAGCCCGTCGTCACGCCCTATGACAATTGCGTTCTGGTGATGCCTTCGAAACGGCTGGGGCCGGGTCTCACCGCCGTGCGCCTCGGCCGTCTGGT
>JAGREZ010000559.1:3149-6580 GCA_020446285.1 Geminicoccaceae bacterium | reverse complement strand
TCCCTCTTCGGCATCCTGCCGCCCTTGATCATGCCATTCGACGGGACCACCGGTCGTCTGGCCGAAAACGCACTCGCCGAACAGGCCCGCTGGATGATCGCGGCCGGTGCTGCCGGTGTCGTCGTGGGTGAGGGCGCCGGAACGGGGAACGCCCTCACGCCGGATGAACATGCCGCCGCCATCAGCGCTGCGCAGGATGGTCTCGGCGGCCGGCGATCCCTTCTCGCGGGGCTCGCATCCGCAGGCACGGAAGATGCGTTGCGGCACGCACGGATTCTCGACGGGCTCGGCATCGATGCGCTGCTGGTCACACCCGCACCGTTTCCCGACCACTCCGCGCGGAGAGCGGTCATCGACCATTTCCGCGCCCTTCACGGGGAAAGCGGCCTGCCGCTGCTGATCGACAACACGCATCGCCGGAACCGGCTCGATACGCCGATGCTGCTGGAAGCCATGGGCGAGGTTGCCGGCATCATCGGCGTCACCCAGGGGCCGGATGACCTCGAGGCGCTCGCCGGCCTGCTTCTCGACCTGCCCGACGACAAGGTCGCCATGAGTGGCATCGATGCGTTGCTCTATCCCTCTTTCACCCTCGGCGCACATGCCGTGACCGGCGCTCTCACCGCAGCGCTGCCGCATGTCTGCGTGGCGCTGCACCGGGCCGTCCGTGGCGGCGATCACGAAACGGCGCGCGGAGTGCATGACTGCCTCTTGCGCCTCTGGACCACCTTTGCCGGCGACGATCCGTTCGCCTGCGCGCGTCATGTCCAGAACCGCCAGGGACTGCCCGCCCTCGAACCGCGCGTGACCGGCGACCGGGCGAGCGACGGGCGAATGAACAGGATCGACAGCGAGCTGAAGCCGATACTGGCGATGCTCCAGCATTTCGGCAGGGCCGCATGACAAAGGGAACCGTGGAGACAATGACGAGCGCGCGCGAAACTGTCGTCGCCAGACTGAAGGAGATGCTGGGCGAACGCTGCTCCACCGCGCAAGCGGTGCGTGAACAGCACGGGCATGGCGAGAGCTATCATCCGACCTTGCTGCCGGATGCCGTATGCATGCCGGCCTCCACCGGCGAAGTGGCTGAAATCGTCACCCTCTGCGCCGAACATGAGGTTCCGATCGTGCCGTTTGGCGCCGGCACATCGCTCGAGGGGCATGTGACCCCGTTGCGCGGCGGAGTAACGCTCGACATGCGCGAGATGAACGCCATTCTCGCGGTCCACCCCGAGGATATGGATGCCACCGTTCAGGCCGGTGTGACGCGCGAGCAGCTCAACCTTCATCTGCGCGACACAGGTCTCTTCTTTCCGGTCGACCCCGGTGCCGATGCCACTCTGGGCGGCATGTCGGCAACCCGGGCATCGGGAACCAATGCCGTCCGCTATGGCACCATGCGCGAGAATGTCGTGAGCCTCACCGTGGTGATGGCCGACGGCGCCATCCTGCGCACGGCGAGCCGGGCGAAGAAATCCTCCGCCGGCTACGACCTGACCCGCATCTTCGTCGGTTCCGAGGGAACGCTTGGTGTCATCACCGAGGTGACCGTTCGTCTCTACGGGATCCCGGAGGCGATCTCCTCGGCCTCCTGCGTGTTCGAATCCATCGACCAGGCCGTGCAGACGGCAGTGGAAACCATCCAGTGCGGCGTTCCCGTCGCCCGCGTCGAGTTGCTCAACACCGATGCCATCCGGGCCTGCAATCATTACTCGAAACTCGGCCTGCCGGAGCAGCCCACGCTCTTTTTCGAGTTTCACGGCAGCGAGCGCGGCGTCGGTGAACAGACGGAAACCGTGCAGGCGCTGGCGATCGACAATGGCGGCTCGCACTGGCAGTCGACGAGCGACCCCGAGGAGCGCGCGCGCGTCTGGAGGGCACGTCATGACATGCATTTCGCATCGATTTCGATGCGCCCCGGCGCCAAGGTCTGGGGCACCGATGTCTGCGTGCCCATCTCGAAACTGCCCGAATGCGTTCGCGCGGTCGCCGAGGACATCGCCGACGCGCCCTTCTTCACCAACATGCTCGGTCATGTCGGCGACGGCAATTTCCATGTGGGTTTCCTGATCGACATGGAAAGGCCCGAGGAACTCGAGCTCGCCCAGCGCTACAATGACCGCCTCGTCCGCCATGCTCTTCGCCTCGGCGGCACCTGCACCGGCGAGCATGGCGTTGGCTATGGCAAGTCACGTTTCCTCGTCGAGGAACACGGTGCTGAAGCCGTCCACGCCATGCGCCTGCTCAAGCAGGCCTACGACCCGAAAAACATCCTGAACCCCGGCAAGATCCTCCCCGCCAACTGACCCCTTTTCGTCAACCGACAGCTTGCGTCCGCCAGCAACATTCATTAGGTAGTGCCCACCGCTCGGAGAGGTGCCGGAGTGGTTGAACGGGGCGGTCTCGAAAACCGTTGTGGGGGCAACCCCACCGAGGGTTCGAATCCCTCTCTCTCCGCCATTGTCCTGTAACGAACCCGAGATGAGGCTTCGCCCGCGGGCCTTTTTCTTTTTGTTTCAAAGGCGTTCAGCCAAGGCGACCGAACCTCGGAGACTGGCGCCGGGTCCAATTCCCGTCTCCGAACAGCCCTCCGTCTCTAACCGAGCGAACCTGGTCCGGCCCGGTTCGGTCAATGAAAGCACAGTTTTCTCAATCGCCTGGCTTATGGCTCCACCTGATGGGTTTCCGGCGCTTGCGTCGGCAGGCGGGCCGAGAGAGACAGCCCGTGGTGGGCATAGTGCTGTGTTTCGATGCGATCGTCTGGGTAAGCCCACGCACCCTCAATGGCGTGTCGGCTTGGCCGTGCCTACCGTGCCCATCAGCTGCCGCCGAGCGCGTGTGCAGTCCAGAACGACGCGATTAGAGTATCCGATTAGGTGGAATACCCCGAATTTTGGATGTAATTTCGACATTCATCGGGATGGAAGCGGTCGAGGGTTTCGGCGATGGCGTCGTGCAGGGCCTCGACGGTACGGGCGCCGGTCTTGCGCAGGAAGTGCTTGAGCTTGGCGAAGACCTGTTCGATCGGATGGAGATCGGGGCTGTAGGGTGGGAGATATTCAAGTTTCGCGCCTTGCGCCTCGATGGCATCGCGAACGCCGGCGACCTCACGAATACGAGCAGCAAATGCGCCGGGTGCGACTTTGCCGACCTTGAGACCGAAAACCTTGAGCGAACCCCGAAGCTCGCTTTCCAACGCACCGCGCTTGCTGACCAGAAACCGGCGGCTGGTGAGAAGCATGCGGATTTCCTGACTGCCGCGGGATTTGACGTGCACGGCCCGAAACCATCCGGTGCGCATGACTTGCGCAATCCCGCGAGCGTCATTGTGATCCGACTTGTGGATCATCGCCGACATCGCTGCCTTGAGATGGCGGATCTCTATGCAGATGGCAGGCAATCCCGCCTTGACCAGGCCATCGAACAGCCAT
>JAGREZ010000559.1:0-3059 GCA_020446285.1 Geminicoccaceae bacterium | reverse complement strand
GGATCGCTTGTCACCATCGCATCGCGCAAGATCGTGCCTTCTTGATCCATGATGCAGACCGCCGTCTGTTCCAATCCGATGTCCAATCCGGCATAATTCGACATGGTCACTCCTCCTTGATGCTTGAGGCTGTTTCCAACAGACCTCGTTCTACCATCTCGAGGAGTGGCCACCTATCCACGCCCAGCAAAACCGGGGATTCCGAATACCCGATTTTATGGAAATTTATGGGCAAAATTTCAGCTCAATAGCCATGCATCAGGAAGTCCACAGCCCCGGTGATCTCACTCTCATGGCCAGATAACGTTGTGACCGAATCGCCGAAATCACGTGTCTGCACTGCTGCCATGAACTGGGTGAGCATGACAAAGGTTTCTCCCTCGATCCGGAATGTCGGGTTCAGCCTTCTCATGGGCGGTGGCGCCGTTTCTTGCTTTTCAAGCGGTACGACGATGCGTGTATTCAGACCGGATACAAGATTGCTCTGGATGATCAACCAGAGAAACCGGCCACCAGCCTTGGGTCGGTAGACATCGAGCCGGTTCATCAGAACTGTCTGTATCCCGCGAGTGGCAACCCGTGTTCATCAACGTAGCGGTTGGAACGTTCCATGCCGCTGGCGTTCTCGCTTCGCCATTGCTCGGCACGCGCATTTCGCAGAGCATCCCGAATGCCTTTTTCAGCCGCTTCGGAAAGATTGATGTTCAATGCCCGGGCCTCACGAACGGTTTGCGCATCCAGGGTCAGGTTGGTCGGTTTTCGAACGATGGTCGACATGGCATGCTCATATAAACCCACTATCATGCGCATAAACTATACGCATGGATCGGTTCGGACAAGACACTTGCGAACAGCTGTACGGTCCGGCATCCGCAAGCAGGTGTCATCATGCTCAAGCAGCATTTGCAGTCATACGTCTGGTTAAGGAAAATTGCCTATGAGCCAAATTTACTTTGCGCATTCTGGCAACGATCCCGTCGGCTCGGACTGGCAGCCGTTGAGCGACCATTTGCGCGAGACTGCGGCGCTCGCAGGCGCTCGGGGTGAAGCCATCGGGCTTGAAAATGCGGCCTATTTGGCGGGTCTACTGCACGATCTCGGCAAGTATACGAAGGGATTTCTGCGACGATTGCAGGGTGGACCCGCTGTCGATCACTCAACCGCCGGAGCGCAGATGCTGCCGAAGCTGGAGCCTGCTATCACGCCATGCATGGCCGAGCTGATCGGCTACGCCATTCTCGGGCACCATGCAGGACTGCCCAACAAAGCCGATGCGAGCACGGCCGATGTGAAAAGCCGGATGGAGGCGAACATCGAGCCGCCCGATCCCGTCTGGCGCAGCGAACTTGGTTCGCTGCCTTCGAAGCTGCTACCCGAAGGCGTGACGTATCCAAAAGACACCCGTGCCTTCACGCTATCAGTCATGGGGCGGATGATCTTTTCCTGTCTGGTTGATGCAGACTATCGCGAGACCGAGGCATTTTACGATAGGCTGAACGGCACGGTCCGGGCTCGCGATTGGCCGGCGCTGGGCAAGCTGCTGCCGGACTGGCTCGCCCGCTTCGACGCCTTCATGCTTGCGAAGAGCGGAGAGAGTGATCTGAATCAGTTGCGGCGCGAGGTGCTCGTTCATGTCCGTGCCAGGGCTTCGATGCCACAGGGCCTTTTCACGCTGACCGTTCCGACCGGCGGCGGTAAAACCCTGGCCTCTCTGGGCTTTGCTCTCGATCACGCCCGACGCTACGATCTTCGACGGATCATCTACGCCATTCCCTTCACCTCGATCATCGACCAGACCGCGGCCATCTTTCGCGAGGTTCTGGGCGATGAGTTCGTCCTCGAGCACCACAGCGCCATCGAAAACAAGGACGAGCGGCGCGAACGTGGCGAGCCGCACAGTCGACACGACAAACTCAGACTGGCCATGGAAGACTGGGCAGCACCGCTGGTGGTGACGACCAATGTCCAGCTGTTCGAAAGCCTGTTCGCCGCGCGTCCGGGACGCGCGCGCAAGCTGCACAATATCGCCGGCAGCATCATCATTCTCGACGAGGCGCAAGCCCTTCCACGCCATCTGCTCCTGCCGACCTTGCGGATTCTGGAGGAATTGTGCCGCAACTATCGCTGCTCGGTGGTCCTGTGTACGGCCACCCAGCCCGCATTCGACAGCGCCCAGCTCAAAGGCGGGCTGGAGCTCGCCGGACGCGAATTGGCGCCCGATCCCACTGCGCTCGCACGCCGCTTGCGGCGGACCACGCTGATGCGCGCCGGCGCACTCGACGATACGGCTCTGGTCGCGACGCTGGCAGAGCATCCGCAGGCTCTCATTATCGTCAACAGCCGGGGGCATGCACTCGCACTCTATCGCTCGGCGGTCGAAACGGGACTGGATGGCGTCATTCACCTGACGACACGTCAATATGCCGCGCATCGTCGAGCGATCCTCGCTGATGTCCGAAAGCGATTGAAGGCGGGAAAACCCTGCCGACTGATCGCCACGAGCCTGGTCGAAGCCGGCGTCGATCTCGACTTCCCGAGCGTCTGGCGGGCGGAGGCCGGGCTCGACCAGATCATTCAGGCGGCAGGCCGCTGTAACCGCGAGGGAAGGCGACCTGTCGAGGAAAGTCTCCTGACGGTTTTCACCGCTCCCGACGATCCGCCGCCCAGGGAGATTGCCCAGCTCGCTGCTGATTGGGCACGCGTTGCCGACCGTCACGACGATCCGTTCGCACCAGCGGCGATCAGTGATTATTTCAGCGAGGTCTATTGGCGTCACGGCCCGGAGCGGCTGGGAAAGAAAATCCTCGATCTGTTCAGCTTCAGCTTCACCGAGGGCACGAACTTTGCCTATCGCGAGGCGGCCGAGACATACCGCATGATCGAAAGCGGCATGGTCCCCGTCATCATCCCGCGCGAACCATGGGCACAGGAATGGGTCCGCAAGCTGCGGTTTGCGGACATTTCCTCCGGCCGGATCGCCCGCGAATTGCAGACGGCGATTGTGCAGGTACCACCCAAGGCACGCGACCTCCTGCTCGCCAACGGGCATGTCACCTTTG
>JAGREZ010000558.1 GCA_020446285.1 Geminicoccaceae bacterium | reverse complement strand
CCGGCACCGGTTCTTCCAGTGCTCGCTCAAAATAGCCCCCATTCATTAAGAATTCGTGAAGCGCGGGAAGCGGAGCGAAAAAAAATCGCTCATCGTGCGGGCGTGTCTCCGGCGGGTGCCGGCGGCGTTCCCATTGCCCGGCGCCACCCGTGCCGGCATGATGCCGGTCGGTCGGGATGGAAGCGGAGGGGCGGATGTCGCACGGATACGAGAGGGGACGGCTGGACCTGCCGTTCGTCGGTCATTGCACCTTCGGCAAACGGCCGCCCGCCTACGATCCGGGCGGCGTTACCAGCATTCTCGCGGCGCAGGTCCTGATGAATTTCCTCGGCTTCATCTTCGCCGCGCGCAGGGGCTGAGGTGGTCGATATCGAGCAGCTGGAAAAGGTGCTGCTGCGGCGGGCGCTCGAGCGGCGGAGTGTGACCTATGGCGAATTGCTCGCCTTCTTCGAGCGGCGGGTGACGCGCATCACGGTGATGGCCATCTGCCGGGATATCGGTGAGGTCTGCCGGCGGATCGAGGCCGGCGGTGGCGGGCCGGAGGACATCGCCTGTCTGGTGGTGCGCAAGAGCGACGGATTGCCGGGCGAGGGCTATTTCCGCTCGCTGCGAGAGGAGGGAAGCTATGACGGGCCATCCTCCGGGCCGCAGGCGGAAGCCGAAATCGCCCGGCGGCAGGAGGATGTGTTCAGGCATGTGGCGGCGCTCGCGGCAAGGTCGGACGGGACTGCCTGAACCGGGGCGGGCACAAACAAGAAGGGCCGCACCAGGGCGGCCCTTCCGTGGAACTGGCTGGTGTTCAGCCGTCGATCGAGCCTGTCGATCGAAACGAGGTCTCACATCGACGACGAAGGATGCTCCATTGCCGACGCCTGACCTTCGGGCCGTACACGCACAGCCTTACCACTCGACATTGGATCACCTCCTTTCTGCTGGTTTCACTCACATCCTGATCGTGCACGCGCATGGCGCGCCATGTCAAGAAATCCCGTGCCTCTTTGCCTCGCATCGCGGCTATCGGCATTTCATCAACACGCTGCTAGGTTCGCTCGCAGTAGCGGAACGGAAATGTCGGGGGTCAGGGTGATGAGTGAGGGGACATACGATCTGGTGGTGATCGGCGGCGGGCCGGGAGGCTATGTCTGCGCCATCAAGGCGGCACAACTGGGGCTGAAGACAGCCTGCATCGAAAAGCGCGGCGCGCTCGGCGGAACCTGCCTCAATGTCGGCTGCATGCCGTCCAAGGCGCTCCTGCATTCCTCGCATCTCTATCACGAGGCCCGCCACGAAATGGCCGCGCACGGCATTTCCGTCGGCGAGGTGACGCTCGATCTCGATGCGATGATGGACAACAAGGACAAGGTCGTCGAAGGGCTGACCAAGGGCATCGAGGGGCTCTTCAAGAAGAACAAGGTGGACTATGTCAGGGAGACCGGCACGATTATCGCCCCCGGCAAGGTCAAGGCTGGCGACAGGGAGCTTACCGCCCGCTCGATCGTGATCGCCACCGGTTCCGAGAGTACGCCGCTGCCGGGCGTCGAGATCGACGAGAAGCGCGTGGTGTCGTCGACCGGGGCCCTCGACCTCGATGCGGTGCCGGGTCATCTCGTCGTCGTCGGCGCCGGGGTGATCGGGCTCGAACTCGGCTCGGTCTGGGGACGGCTCGGCTCCGAGGTGACCGTGGTGGAATTTCTCGACCACATCACACCGGGCATGGATGCCGAGGTTGCAAAGAACCTTCAGCGCATCCTCACCAAGCAGGGCATGACGTTCAGGCTCTCGACGAAGGTCGCGGCCATCGACAATTCCGGCGAGCGGCTGAAGGTCAGCCTCGAACCTGCGGCCGGCGGCGATGCCGAGACGCTCGAATGCGACACCGTGCTGGTGGCCATCGGCCGGCGCCCCTACACCGAGGGGCTCGGTCTGGACAATGTCGGGATCGCCACGGACCGGCGCGGCATGATCGAGGTGGGCGACCATTTCGAGACATCGGTCGAGGGCATCCATGCCATCGGCGATGTCGTTCGCGGTCCGATGCTGGCGCACAAGGCCGAAGAGGAGGGCGTGGCCGTCGCCGAGCTGCTCGCCGGACAGAAGCCGCATGTCAATTACGATGCCATTCCCGGTGTCATCTACACCGCACCGGAAGTGGCGTCGGTGGGCAGGACGGAAGAACAGCTCAAGGAGGCCGGCATCGAATACAGGGTCGGCAAGTTTCCCTTCCTCGCCAACAGCCGCGCCCGCGCCACGGGTCAGACCGACGGTTTCGTCAAGCTGCTCGTCGATGCCTCGACCGACCGGGTGCTCGGCTGCCACATCATCGGCGCGGATGCCGGCACGGTGATCGGCGAGGTGGTTCTGGCGATGGAATATGGTGCCTCGTCGGAGGATATCGCGCGTACCTGCCATGCGCATCCGACCCTCGAGGAGTCCGTCAAGGAAGCGGCGCTCGCGGCTTTCGCAAAACCCATCCACATGTGATCCAGCGGAGATCGAGATGCGTGTTCGTGGTTCAGTGCTGGCACTCGCCTGCATGCTTGTCGCCCTGCCGGCGTTCGCCGCCGACATGGTCGGGGAATGGTCGCTCGACAAGGAGGCGTTTCGCGCCAGTGCCCGGTCGATGATGGAGGCCCAGCTCGCGGAATCGCCCGACGATGTCAGGGAGCAGATGAAGCAGATGATGGAGGGCATGCTGGATTCGATGGTCGAGGAAATGTCCGGCACCGCCTCCTTCAACGAGGATGGCACGGTGATGTTCGTCGACAAGGAGGGCGCGGTCGAATCCGGCACCTGGGAGGATCGCGGCGACACGGTGCTTCTCTCCAACGAGTCGGGCGAATCGACCGAGGCGCGGGTGGAGGGCGACCGGATGATCTTCTCCATGCAGGAGGAGGGAATGCCCGAGCCGTTCGAGATGGTCTGGAAACGTCAGTGATCTCGCTCGATCTGCCAGCTCCGCTCGAGGAGCTGAGGCAGCGTGTCGCGACATTCGTCGAGCAGGAGATCCTGCCGCTCGAGGATGATCCGGCGAATTTCGACCGGGGCGAGAACATCGCCGAACGCCCCCTTTCGCATCTGCGCGCACGGGCGAAGGAGGCCGGTCTCTGGTGTCCGCAGATGCCCGTCGCGCGTGGCGGGCTCGGCCAGTCGGTCGCCGGCATGGCGGTCTTGTACGAGGAGATGGCACGCTCGCGTTTCGGGCCCGTCGCCTTCAACTGTGCGGCTCCCGACGATGGCAACATGATCTGCCTCGAACGCTGTGCGAGCGAGGAGCAGAAGGATCGCTGGCTGCAGCCGATCATCGATGGCCGGGTGCGTTCGGCGATCGTCATGACCGAGCCGGCGCCGGGCTCCGGTTCCGATCCGGCCGGCATGATGCGGACGACGGCGGAACGGCGGGGCGATCGCTACGTCGTCCATGGTCACAAATGGTTCATCACCGGTGCCGAGGGGGCGGAGCATTTCATCCTGCTCGCGCGAACCTCCGATGACCGCAGGCGCGGGCTGACGGCGATGCTGTTCCATCGCGACCAGCCGGGCTGGGAGATCCTGCGGCGGATACCGATCATGGGCCCCGAGGAGCATGGCGGCCATTGCGAGCTTCGCTTCGACGGGCTGGAAATCCCGGTGGAGAATGTCCTCATGGGCGAGGGGCTGGGGATGCGGGTGACGCAGATCCGGCTTGCCGTCGCCCGTCTCACCCATTGCATGCGCTGGCTCGGCATGGCGCGGCGGGCGCTCGAGATCTGCATGCCGTATGTGCGCGAGCGGGAGGCTTTCGGCCTGCGGCTGGCGGACAAGGAATCCGTGCAGCAATTGCTTGGTGACACGGCGATGCAGATCGAGGTGGGGCGGCTCCTGACGATGCGCGCGGCGTTGAAGCTGGATGCCGGCGACCGTGCGCGCAAGGAGGTGTCGATGGCCAAGATTCAGGTGGCGGATGCGCTGCACAAGGCCGTGGACACCGCCATTCAGCTCATGGGGGCCATGGGCTATTCGCGGGATACGCCGCTGGAGTGGATGTATCGCTATGCGCGGCAGGCGCGGCTGGTGGATGGCGCTTCGGAAGTTCACAGGATGGTGGTTGCGGGTGCATTGCTGCGCGACGGGGATCGGGGCTTCTTTTCCTGGCCGTGAGCGCGTTCAGGAACCGGCGACCGGTTCGGCATCGCCGCAGGCGTGAACGTCCGGGCGTGGATCGAGATGACGCTTCTGGCCGATCCAGTCGGTGATGTCCTTCCACACGCTCCGGCGCTGGAGGTCGCGCAACAGCATGTGCCAGCCATCCCCGTAGGTTACCGCGGTGCAGTCGGCGGGGTCCAGCGTGGCGATGAAGGAGGCGAGCGCCTCGGGCGGCACGATCTCGTCGCGCGCGCCGGCCAGCACGAGGCGGGGAAGGTGCAGTCGGGGGCCGTCCTCGCGGGCCTGCCGCATGAGCCCGACAAGCCCCTCGATCGCATCCACGCGGGTCTCGCGGATGAACAGGGGATCGGCGCCGAGTGCCCGCAGCATGGCGATATTGTCCGATGCCTGCTTGCCCAGCCCCTCGCCGGTCAGTTTCATGCCCGGCGCGATGCGCGCCACGGTCCAGAGTGCGAGGCGGTAGAACGGGTTCATCGCGTCGCCGCCCCAGACCGCCGGTGCCGAGAGGATCAGCCCGTCGACGGGCAGGTCGGGATCTCCGGCGAGGGTGACGACACTGACCGCACCGCCCATGCTTTCGCCGAGAAGATAGAGCGGGATGTCGGGCCTTGCGGCGCGGGCTTCCTTCAGCCTGCGCGCCAGATCACGGGTGAGCAGGTCGAGCCCCGGCCACAGGCCGCGATTGTCGTTGGCGCCGAAACCCTGCTGGTCGTAGGCCTCGAAGCGGATGCCGTGATCCGCGGCATGGGCCGCAAGGCCGCTGAATGCGGTCCTGTGATCGTTGAAGCCGTGAACGGCGAGGATCTGTGCCACCGGCGCATCATGCGGTTCGGCGATGAGCGAAGCCCGTGGCGGTGAAGGCGGGGCCTGTGCGGTGGCGCAGCCCGCCAGCAGGATCGCGATCGCCGCCAGCGCGGGAAGGGGCAGGCCCTTCATGTGCGCTCGTCAGCCTGACGATCTGGGGCCGCCCAGTCCGAGCAGACGCCAGATGTCCGCCGGCGTCTTGCCGGTATCCCGCAAGTGACGCAGGGTGATCGCCCGGTTGCGTTTCGCGAGGCGCGTTCCGCCGCTGTCGGCGACCAGATTGTGGTGATAGTAGCGCGGCGTATCGAGGCCGAGCAGCGCCTGCAG
>JAGREZ010000557.1:3014-3509 GCA_020446285.1 Geminicoccaceae bacterium | reverse complement strand
GGACGGGCATGACCGGGCCGGTTCCATCGAAATCGTGGCACGGGGCAAACGCCCCGGACCGGGTTGGTCTCGACCCGCAGGGGGGAGTCGGATGTCCATGAAGGCGCTCGTCGAGAACAAGTCGCCACTCGAGCTCACCGCCATGGCGCTGGCACTGGCCATGGCGATCTTCCACCTCTATTGCGCGCTCTTCGGGCCACCCGACGCGATCATCTTTCGCGCCCTGCATCTCTGCTTCGCCCTGGTGCTGGGCTTTTTGATGTCACCCGGCCCGTTCAGGTCGGTCGCCATTCTCCTCGCCCTCCTCGCGGCGGCGGCCGGTCTCTATCCCATCTTCAGCATCGACTATATCAACAACCGCATGATCTATGTCGATGACCTGCGCATGGCCGACTGGATCTTCGGGATCATGATGCTCGTCGTGCTGGTCGACGGCACCCGCCGGGCCATCGGCTGGGCCCTGCCGCTGACGGCACTCGTGTTCCTCGCCTATGG
>JAGREZ010000557.1:0-2936 GCA_020446285.1 Geminicoccaceae bacterium | reverse complement strand
CCCATCAGCGTCTCCGCCACCTATGTGATTCTCTTCATCATCTTCGGCGCGATGGTCGAGCGCAGCGGTGCGGGGCGCCTGTTCATGGATTTCGCGCTCAGTCTCACCGGCCATACGGCGGGCGGACCGGCCAAGGTCGCCTGCATCACATCGGGCCTCTTCGGCACCGTCTCCGGCTCCGCCGTCGCCAATGTGATGACCACCGGCGCCTTCACCATCCCGCTCATGCAGCGTCTCGGCTACCGGCCGGCCTTCGCCGGTGCCGTCGAGGCGGTCGCCTCCACCGGCGGACAGATCATGCCGCCGATCATGGGTGCCGCAGCCTTCATCATGGCCGAATTTCTCGGCGTCTCCTATCTGCAGGTCGCCGCCTATGCGCTGATTCCGGCCATCCTCTATTATATCGCCGTGTTCATGGCGGTTCATTTCGAGGCCAAGCGCATCGGCCTCTCCGGCCTGCCACGGGAGGAATGCCCCAAGCTCGGCGAGGTGCTGAAATCCCGCGGCCATCTGTTCCTGCCGCTGTTCGTCGTCGTCGGTGTGCTGCTCTGGGGCTATTCCGCTCCGTTTGCAGCCCTTTGCGGCATCGCCTCGGTGATCCCAACGGCCCTCTTGCGCAAGGAGAGCCGCAAGGACATCTCGCTTCCGGCAATCATCGAAGGTCTCATCGACGGTGCCAGATCGAGCGTTTCGGTGGCTCTCGCCTGCGGCTGTGCCGGTATCGTCATCGGTGTCATCACGCTGACCGGCCTCGGCATCGACTTCACCGGCCTCGTCCTCGGTGTGGCGCAGAACAGCCTCGTCCTCGCCCTCGTGCTCACCATGATCGCCGGCATCATCCTCGGCATGGGCATGCCCACCTCGCCGGCCTACATCATGCAGGTCGCCCTGCTCGTGCCGGCCATCGTCAAGCTTGGTGTGCCGGTGGAGGCCGCACACATGTTCGCCCTCTATTTCGCCATCCTCTCGGCCATCACCCCGCCGGTGGCGCTCGCCGTCTATGCCGCCTCGGGCATCAGCGGCGCCGGCCTGTGGGACAGCGGCATCAGCGCGCTCAAGCTGGGTGCCACCGGCTACATCGTGCCGTTCATGTTCGTCTTCGGCCCGTCGCTGCTGATGATCGGCGACTGGAGCCGGATCATCACGACCAGCATCACCGCCCTCGTCGGCGTCGTCGCCCTCGCAGCGGGGCTCGCCGGCTACGCCAGGGCGCCGCTGGTCCACTGGCAGCGTCTGGCGCTGGTGGCAGCGGCAATCACCCTGATCAAGCCCGGCATCCTGAGCGATCTCGTCGGCGTCGCCCTCATCGCCCTTGCGATCGCCCCCGACTATCTCGCCCGCCGCCGCGCCGCCTGAACCGAAACAGCGGCCCGGCGGCGCAGGCTGCCTGATGGCATCCGGTGGACGTCATCGCCGCCATCGTGACATGCACGCTGCTATCGCCGCACCGCGACAAATGTCAGGACCGCCGCCGCGATTGCGTAGGTTGCGCAGGCGACCAGCAGGAAGAAGGGGTCGGTGCCGCGATCGAGGCCGTAGCCGAAGACGGGCGGGCCGAGCGCGCTCGCGAATACGCCCATGGACATGGCCAGCGCCTTGATGGCACCGATGTGAAGGCGGCCGTAGAGTTCGGGCCACAGTGCGCTCATGCAGGTCTGGTGCATGCCCATGTGGATGCCGACGACGATCATGAACGGCCAGGCGGCGAGGGGATCGGTGGCGAAGGCGAGGATCACGAGCGCCACCGCCATGACCGGCATGGTGAGCGGGGCGATGCGCCGCGCCGAGGCGCGATCGATCATCATGCCGGTGATGAGGCCGGCGACGACCTTGGTGATGGCGAAGGCGAGATAGGCCATTGCGAAGGTGGTGAAATCCCAGCCCTTGGCATCGACGATGGCCACCTGATGGAAGAAGACGCCGGTGAAGATCCATGCGGGGCCGGTAGCCGCCGGGACGATCATCCAGAAGCGGCGGTCGCGCAGCACCTCCGCCCGTGTCCACGACGGACGTTCATCGTCATCGTCGCTGTCATCGATGCCGCCTTTCGGACGCCGCTCGCCACGCCAGACGAGGGACAGCGCCAGCGGCACGAATCCGAGTGCCAGCACCGCCGCGAACAGCCACCACGCCTCGCGCCAGTAGAGGCCGGCCAGCAGCGTGACGACCAGCGGCGGCAGGATCGCCTCGCCGAGCGGCATGCCGAGGCTGGCGATGCTGATCGCCTTGCCGCGATTGCGCGCGAACCAGCGGGCCATGCAGGTGATGGCGATATGGGTCGACATGCCCTGACCGCAGAGGCGGAGCATGAGGATGGCGAGGATGAGGACGAACGGGCCATGCGCCGATGCCAGCAGCATTCCGGCGACGGCGAGACCGACCAGCGTGAAGCCGGCCATGAGGTGGAGCGGCACCTGATCCACCAGACGCCCCGTCCAGAACAGCACGACGCTGCCGAAGATGGTGCCGAAGGCGTAATAGTTGGCGAATTCCGCATGGCCGAGCCCGAGCTCGCCGCGGATCTCCTGACTGAAGAGCGATATGAAGAATGTCTGGCCGAGACTGGACGTGAAGGTCAGCAGGAGGCCGAAGAGGAGCCAGCGGGCTTCGCTGGCGAGAAAGGCGAAATAGGCGCGCAAGGACGATTCCCGGACGGGAGGGATGCGATGCGGCCGCCGGCGCGACCGTGAGGACGGTTTAGGCTGTCACGATGGTGCGTTCAACAGTCGCTGCCGGTTTTCCCACCGTCCGGAAGGTCGGCCGCTCTTGACAAGTGCGGCAGGGAATCATATCTCCCGACCGGCACCCGGGACGCATCCTTGGGGGATAGTTAAACGGTATAACTCTCGGCTCTGGACCGAGCATTCCTGGTTCGAATCCAGGTCCCCCAGCCAGCGTACCGGTCATGCGATCGGGGCGGAGTAGCTCAGTTGGTT